>JAFVCC010000059.1 GCA_017479485.1 Bacilli bacterium | reverse complement strand
TTAGACCAGTAACTTCTCTAGGGCGTGGATTCGAAAACTTTTTAAAAAGACAGGATTTGCGTATATGGAACCGAAACGGATTCCGTGCTTCGAAACTTATGGGGAAAGCATGGGTGTGTATATCGCGTGCAAGTAAGGGAGTGCAGCCCGAAAAGACCACTGTATCAAATTTGTCGATATAGCCAAAGGAGGGGGTATGCACGGAACTGCAGGGGGTATGTATCAAAAACATCCTAGGCTGCCATGTGACTAATACGTTCTTGATACAATAGTCAGGAACGTTTTCCTTGGTAAACCGCAGACGGTGCGGACTTTTCGTGAATCATGTGCCTTCCGACTCGGACCGCCGAACCATGGATTTCCACCAAGTTTCATGCGGAATCGGCCCAAATAAGTCATTCACGCGCATCACGGTTTAAGGCCGCTCACACACGGATAATGGTCATTGGTCATTCGCACACGCTTGTGCCTCACTCGCATCACGTGAGAAGCTCAATCGCAAACGTGTAGACATTCTGACAATCAATAAGCGGTCCGCGAAAAATACAACAGCCTAATTTATTGGTGACATTATTGGTGACACGATTGGTGACATTATTGGTGACAAATGTTATGATTAAAGTACTTTTGGAGGCCAATTCATGAACCTTGGAAGAGAATCAGAATACTTAGAATTCAAAGAGACTACGAATGAACTCGATGATGCCATCGAGGATATTTCCGCGATTTTGAATAAGCATGGCAGGGGAATCCTTTATTTCGGCGCAAGAAATAATGGCGACGTGCGGGGGTTCGATATCGGCGAGAGCACGCAACGTGATATCTCCCGGAAGATCTATGAGAAAATCAAACCGCAAATATTCCCGACGATTGAGGAAATACCGGAATTGCGGATCATCAAGGTAACTTTCGAAGGCAGCGACAAACCCTATTCTGCTGACGGGCGGTATTTCCTTCGCGTCTCTGATGAGAGCCGGGAGATGTCGCCCGAGGAATTATCCAGGATGATCATGGAGACCAATCGCAAAGACTGGGAGAGGCAGCGTTCCGAAGCGACGATCGAAATGGTCGACGAGGCGTCTTTGAAGCGTTTCTTGGAACGCGCGATCGCATGCAAAAGACTCCCGCCCATGGAATACGACAAAATGAGTCTGCTTAAAAGACTCAAACTGCTTTCCGACGACGAACGTCATCTAAACAACGCCGGGCGAATCCTTTTTTCAATGGATGACCCAGTCGAGCTGAAGATGGCTGTTTTCGCGACGAACGAAAAAAGGACGTTCATCGATATCTCGCCCATAAAGGGGAATGTCTTTACCTTAATCGAAGAAGCGGAGAAATACATTAAGAAGAACATGCATTGGAGGGTCGTCATCAACGGCTTCGATCGAGGGGATGTTCCGGAGATTCCCATCGATGCCTTGCGCGAGATCATCGTGAACAGCTTTGCCCACGCCAACTATGTCGGCTGGAGCAAGAACGAGATCGATATCTTCCCCAACCGGGTGTCCATCTATAATCCCGGTGCTTTCCCCGATGACCTGAATCCCGAGGACTTCGCCAAGCGGACCATCGCCTCGAGGTTAAGGAACGAATTGATTTGCGACGTCCTCTATAAATGCCGATACGTTGAGACCTGGGGTACCGGTTTAGCCAAGACGTATTCGCTTTGCGACGAAGCGGAGATCCGCTGCGGATACGAGAAGGAGGGGGACGGTTTCTGGTTTATCTTCCACCGGAATGTCACCAATGACGTCACCAATGTCACCAATAATGTCACCAATTCCTTATCGGAGCTTGAGAAGATCGTCCTGCAGTCGATTACCGAAGAACCAACCATCTCGAAATACCGAATCGCCGAAAACGTCGGAAGAAGCCATCGGACCAATCAGAGGGTTTTGGATTCGCTGAAAGGGAAAGGTCTCATTCGGAGAATCGGAGGAACGAAAGGCGGACACTGGGAGGTCATTGGATAGATGGAACTATGGGATCTTTATGACCGCGACAGGAAAAAGACCGGTTTAAGCCAGATTCGCGGTGGACCGATTCCGAAGGGGCATTACCACCTCGTCGTCCACGTCTGGATCAGGAACGGAAGCGGCGAGTACTTGATTTCCCAAAGAAGCCCTGACCGCGAGAAGGACCCTTTGAAATGGGAGTGCGTGGGCGGTTCGGCCCTAATGGGGGAAGATAGCCTTTCCGCCGCCTTACGGGAGGTGCAAGAGGAAGTGGGTGTCGCCCTCAATCCAAATCAAGGGAAGGTCGTTAGGACGATGCTGCGGGAGCGTTTCCAAGACATCGTCGATGTATGGCTGTTCGAATACGATGGCAAAGTCGACATAAGCAAGGCGTCGACAAAAGAGGTTGCCCAAGCCCGTTGGATGGGGATTAAGGATATCCGCGCCCTGGCCGACAAGGGCGAGCTTCAACGGAATTTGCTTTATTTCTTCGACGAGAAGAGTCTAGGGCGCCTTTGATTCGATGAATCGCATGTCTTTGCTAGTGTGCATGTATCCGAAAAAAGGTGTACGCAAAAACCCTGATAAAATGTGGGCGTTTAAAGCAATAACGGCAGGTGTTTCACTTTGACTATGTATCAAAAACATCAAACTCTGCCATATGATTAATACGTTCTTGATACAATCGTCAGGAACGTTTTCTTTGAAAACCGCTGGTGGCGAATACTTTCTTATATTTTGAACCTTTGGCGGGGAAGCTTTTTCGCTTGAGAAGGAGAAACGATTGCCTCCCGAAAGTAGGGGGTTGCCGCTCGCGCACTGAAAAAGGCACTCAGGCACGGTTAATCATCGTTCGCGCGCGGTAAACGGCTTCCTCATGCGTTTGCCCTGCATGTGAACGAAACAGACTAAAAGTGCACCCATATCCACCCAAAAAGCCAGGGTAGGATAGATTGAGTTTTGCTACGCCCCACACAAGACTCGATTCCGACCACCCTTGGTTTGAGATGGCTTGATAAATATAAAGAGGTATTGGCTCTATAGATCGATGACGACTGGATTATGACAAAATGGCATTAAAAATTTCTACGATAAGACAAAATGGCATATATATGTTGAAAGCATATGCCAAATTTGGTAGGATACAATCGGTGATCGAAGTATGACGCTTTTACAAATTAGAAACAAATATCGAATATCGCAAGCTTTGGCAGCCCGTAGCGTCGGTATTCCTTTAAGAACGTATGTACGTTATGAAAATGATAATGATTACGGCAGTTCTTTGAAGCGAGAGTCAATGATTCAAAAGCTTATGAATGAATATGAGATAACAGAAGATAAGGGAGTGCTTTCGGTAGAAACAATCAAGAATGAATTAGCCTCTTTATTTGACCGCGAATACAAAGGAAAAATTGAATTTTGCTATCTGTTTGGTAGCTACGCAAAAGGCTACGCTAAAAGAAATAGTGATGTAGATCTATGCGTGTCAACTTCTCTTACTGGATTAAGGTTTGCTGGGCTGAGCGAATCCATCCGAACCGTTTTGCATAAAAGGATCGATTTAATTCGATTCAGTAATTTGGAAAACAATTTGGAGTTAGTCCGCGAAATCATGAAGGACGGGATCAAAATATATGGATAATTTGAAAAATGATCGATATTACGCTTCAAAGGCTGTTCCACTGAGAAAAAGAAGTTGGGATAACTCCCTATCTTTCCACGCCAATTAAGGTTTTTGGAAGCGGAAGGATTCGCTCCAATGCAGGGGTATGCAGAGTGGCTCGAACTATGCATCAGACACATCAAAGTCTGCCAACCTTACGAAGTAAAGCGAGAAACTCATGCGAAAAGAGGGGACATTTGCTGTTCTTTCGCCTAAGATAACGGGGTATTGCTCTATGGAGATTCAACGATGAAACATATGAAGACGACCTTAATTGCCGCGATTGTCGGCGCGAGCATCATCGCTTGCCCCATACTCTATTTCTTAGTAGGCCCTGCTTTAGACGCCTACCAACTCGAAACCTTATGGATCTTGCTCGCCATCGCGGGAGGCAGTGGCCTATATTGCTTCATCGTCGGCGAGATCTCGCGTAACAATAGCCAGATGGATAAACTCTGGTCTTTGTTACCGGAAGTCTA
>JAFVCC010000058.1 GCA_017479485.1 Bacilli bacterium | reverse complement strand
TGCTTGGCTTAGGATGCTTCATCCTCGCCTTCATCTTCCCCAAGCGCCTGCTCGCCTCAAAATCGGACGAAGAACCCGTTCCTGAGGCCGATGCGGTCTTAACTAAAGAAGAGGAGAAACCTGTCGCCCAAGAGCCTAAGGAAACCGAACTCGCTCCGGAAGAAGTGCCTCAGCAGGAAGATGAGCCTAAGAAAAACGAATTAGAGCAATCACAACCCGAAGAGCCTCAACCCGAGGTACCCCAACAAAATGAAACCGAAAATAAAGTGGAGGAAAAAGATATGAAACAACCGGTTAAAAACGCGGCTCCTGCCAAAAAGGGCGCACCCGAAAAGCCCGCGGCCAAAGCTACTGCCGCGGCGAAAAAGGCCCCCGCAAAAGCGGAAGCCAAACCCAAAACCTTCGGTAAGTACGAAGTGTTCCCTGAAGCGGGATTCTTCAAATATCGCCTAAAGGCAAACAATGGCGAAATCCTCATCGTCTCGAACCCCTATAAGAGCAAAGAGTCCGCCCTTACCGGTATTGATACCCTGAAGAAGAACATCCCGATGGGTAACGCGAAAATCATCACCGACAAGAATAACTTTGGCCAATTCCGCATCTTTACCGGAAATGATTCCCGCCTCATTGCTGCGGGTGAGATTTATCCCAATGCCTCAGGCGCGGAAAAGGCTCTTGCTTCTGTCATGAATTTCTATGAGACCGACCGCGTGGCCGTGCTCGATGAGATCCCCGAAGACGAGCACCGCGAATGGACGCTCTTCGCCGATACCTTAACCCCGAGTGCAAACGGTAAGATTACGTTAGAGGCGAACGGGGATAAATTCCAAGCCCGCCTCCAAGCAAACAATGGCGCCTTGCTCTTCATCACCTCTACCTATTCGTCTAAGACCGCTTTAAAGAAAGCTTTGGACAATATTAAAGATAAGCTGCTTGAAGGCAAGAACCTCACCATTTCGAAGGACAAACAGGACCGTTACCAGTTCCGCGTCTATAGCGATAATGGCATCTTGCTCCTCATGGGCGAGACTTATCCGAGCCGCGATTCCGCGGAAAGCGCAGCGCGCTCTGCCCGTAACTTCATCGGCGACGCAAAGGTTATCGAATAAAACAAAAAGAGCGGAGTTCTGCATTGAATTCCGCTCTTTTTTATACTCTTATTGATTCGTTTATTCAGGAATCTTGCTGATGTTTTCCGGATTGGCGTAAGCGTCGAACACTTCCGAAAGTGGCACGTCGTTGATGATGCGGTCGATGCACTCGCTAAGCATGGCAGCGAGGGAAACGACGCGGATGTTTTTCATCTTGGCGAAGCGGTGAGGTAACGGTACCGAATCGGTGACGATGACTTCATCGAAGGGCTCTTCAACAAAGAGGTCATAGCAAGGATCGGAGAAGATGGGGTGAACCGCGACCATGCGAACGGATTTTGCACCCGCTTCACGGAGCGCATTCGCACCAAACACGGCAGAACGGCCCGTGTCGATCATATCGTCGACCATTACGCAGTCTTTTCCTTTGACGTCGCCGATAATGGCCATGACTTCGGGAGCGAGGGATTGAGAACGTCTCTTATCGATGATGGCGATGGGGCAGTTGTCGAGGATGCCCGCGAGGTCGCGAGCGCGCTTCACACCGCCATGATCCGGAGAGACGACAATCAAATCTTTCCGGTCGAAGTCTTCACGCTTTAATGCGGCGCCTAATAGCGGTACGGCGGTCAAATCATCGACGAGGCAAGAGAAGAAGCCGCCGATTTGAGCGGCATGGAGGTTTACGGTAACGACGCGGTCGACGCCAGCGGTAGTCAGCAAATGGGCTACCAATGCGGCGGAGATCGGTTCACGTGGCTTGGCCTTGCGGTCCTGCCTGGCATAGCCGAAGTAGGGGACAATTAAGTTGATTTCGCGGGCGGATGCACGCTTGAGGGCGTCGATGAAAATCAACGTCTCCATGAGGTTTTCATTTACCGGAGGACAGGTGGATTGGATGATGAAGACTTGTTTGCCACGAACCGAATCGACCGGCTCCGCAAGGATTTCGCCCGAAGGGAACCGTTGAATCGAACGTGCACCAAGCTCTACACCGAGATGTTCGGCGATGGATTTAGCGAGCGCTTGATTGGCGGATAGAGAGAACACTACGGCTTTTTCATACATAATCGTTTTCCTCCATTTGTTTGATTATACCCGTTGTTAACTGTTTCGCTTCTTCTGAATACCAATTGTTTGTACAGCGTAAAAAAACCCCGCGTTTAGCGAGGGTATTGGATGATCCCTTCGAAGGGGGCTTTAAGGGCTTTCCTCCCATGAAGAGAGGTGAGTTCGATGAGGGCGATGATACCGACAACTTCAGCGCCAGCTTCGTTGAGCATCTTCTCTAGTGCGGCGACGGTTCCTCCGGTGGCGAGCAAGTCGTCAACGATGACAACGCGCGTTCCTTTCTTGATGGCATGAGCAGGGATTTCGAGAGTGGCCTTCCCATATTCGAGATCGTAGCTGATGGAGAGTTTTTCGCCGGGCAACTTGCCTGGTTTGCGGGCCATGAGGAACCCTTTGCCCATCGCGATGGCGAGAGGGGTTCCGAAGAGGAATCCACGGGATTCGGGGCCAACGAAGAGGTCGGGTTTCCACTTCTTTGCAATCTCCTTCATTTGGTCGATTGCTTGGCGGAATGCCTCAGGGTCTTCAAGCAAAGGAGAAACGTCTTTGAAGGATATACCTTTCCTCGGAAAGTCTTCCTCCACGTAAATGTAGTTCTTGAGTTCCATGACGGAAAAATTGTACTAGTTTCGAAGACTAAAGGAAGAGGTTATTTCCTCGATTTCACTTCGCGAGTATATTTATGGGCATGAAAAAGAAAAAACTCGATCCTTTAACCAAAGTTAAGCTGATGCTCGCTGTCGAATACTTGGTCTTTGTCGTTGTATTCGCGGTTCTTGGAATTCTCTTCCTTACCGGCGTAATCAAGGTCGCTGAATGGAAACGTTACGCCTTCACTTACGTTACTTTAGCCGGTGGCGTTTGGATCTGCGTCGATTTCTTTTGGACGGCCTTCTCGCCCAAGCGTCGCGCGAAAAACTGCCTCTTAGACAAAATCCTGATGTTCCCCGTTGGCCTTGCGTTACTCGGGTGGGACATTTATGCGATTGCAAATGGCTGCGCCGAATCCTTGCCTTACGCCTACGTCATTGGAGGCGACTTCTGCTACATCGCGGCCGTGTATCTATTCCAAACGATTTACCACTGGTTCCGACCGATTCCCGCGGTAATCGAAGCGGCGCTAGAAGATTCTAAACCAGAAGAAAAACAAGCTGATTCTGCGGAGATTTCCGGGCAAGACGTTACTGAAGGGGACTAGAGGCAACAGCCTCTTTTCTTTTATAAAAAACCTGCCGATATCGCGGCAGGTAAAGTTAGTTTTGCTTCGGTCCGTTTGGATTCGGAATAACCTTTTTGATGCGCTTCTTACGGATGATGAGCCGATCGCCTTCCGCATCAAAGAATTCGCCATTCTTCTCGTAGACAAGAAGCTGGGCGCAGCGCGGGCAACGATCGAAACGGCCCTGGAATCTTTTTCCGCAGCGCGGACAAGCAAACGTTTTCATCAATTTATATTTTAGCAACCTCTGGGGTTTTGAAACACACGGAAATGTAAATCGTGTTCTTATTTATACGAAAATATATATAAGCGTATAATCAATGCAGCGAGGTCTTAAGATGGCGAAAGAAGATGCGCGTATTGTTCGCACAAAGAATGATTTGAGGAACGGACTTTTAACGTTGCTCAAAACCAAGAATTTGGAACGGATCAGCGTCAAGGAGATTTGCGAAGAAACGTCGATCAACAAGATGACGTTCTATAAGCATTATGACGACAAGTATGACCTGCTCGACGATTGTGTGAAGCATCTGGCCAAGACCATCATTAAAGAAATCCAGCCCAACTATATCGAGGTCCCAAAAGAGGACTATCCCGATTTGCTGGCCCGCTTTGCATTACGCAGCATTGATACTTGTCTCGAGCATAAGGATGTAATCATTTCCATCAGCCAGTGCTCGAATTCCCTTGGCGTAGAAGTAGTGAAAAGCGCGGTCGAAACGGTGATCGAGGACTTTCTTTCCTCCATGTCCGATCGTTTCCGCTTCAAATATGAGAAGTGGAGCATTTCGGCGTTCCTATCGGGCGGATTCGCCGCTTTGGTCATGCGCGTCGTCCACGAGGGGAGCTACGACCGTAAACGTTATTACTATTCGTTCCGCGCCGTGATTGAGGCTTCCATGAGTGCGCATATCGTCAACGAGGATTTGGAGGAGACGCGATGAAGGACCTCTCGTCAATTTTTAACGCTTGTCTTGGTTGCAAGGTAGCGCGTTGCAAAACCGCTTGTCCTTGTGGCAATGATATTCCCGCGGTTTTGGCGGCATTAAAGGAAGGCGACGAAGCTAAAGCGTCATCGATTCTTCATTCCACCAACCCCTTCCCGGAGTGGACGTCGCTTCTTTGCGACCATGAGCGCCAGTGCCGTGGCAATTGCATCCGCGGTATCCGCAGCGCTCCTGTGGATTTCCCCGAGGTGGAAAAAGAACTTTCCCGCGCTTTCCCCTTCCCTTATCAAGCAGGCAAAGAAACCACCAAGCGCGTGGCAATTGTTGGCGCTGGTCCTAGCGCGTTAAGCTGCGCGACTTTTCTTCGCCAAGCGGGCATCCACGTAGAAATATTTGAACGCGAAAACCAAATTGGTGGAGCGATGCTCACGGGAATCCCTGCGTTCCGCTTCGCCAAAGACAATTTGGCTAAGACGCGCGAGAACCTCGAACGCCTCGGCGTCTTATTCCATTTCGGAAAAGAACTGAACAAAGACGACATGGAGGGCTTGCGCGCAGATTTTGGTGATGTGGTCCTCGCCATTGGCGCAGAAAAGGAGAACCGCCTTTCTACACCGCCTTGCCCGGATATTTACGCTGCGCTCTCCCTTTTGGCAGATATCAATCTCCGTGGGGACTACCATGGGCTCAATCATGTTCAACACATCGTTGTCATGGGCGGAGGCAACGTTGCCATGGACATTAGTCGTAGCCTGGTTCGTCTTGACACCAAGGTGACGCTGATTTACCGCCGCGATGAAGCATCGATGCCAGCCCAGCGTCATGAAATTGCGGAAGCGAAAGAAGACGGTGTAGTGTTCTGCCCGTTAACCAATGTCGCAGATTATTGCCTCGATGATAATGGGCGCCTTACTGGCCTACGCTTGGTCCGCATGGAACTGGGCGAAAAAGATGAATCCGGACGCCCGAGTTTCCATACGATCGAAGGAAGCGAATTTGACATGGCATGCGACGCTTTCGTCATGGCAATTGGAGAAAAGAGCGACCTTGGGCGTTATTACGCAGCGGAAGAAGTGCAAGGGAACCTTCATGCGATTGGCGATTGCTCTTATGGGGCAAAAAACATTGCCGCGGCCATTCGTTCGGGCAGAGAAATGGCAGAGGAAATCATCGCCAAATAATTGCCATTAATTGCAATCCATTGAATTCACGGGAGGGCTTTATAAGCCACCCGTGTTTTTTATATCTGAGCGTCCGGAGTTTGGGCTCAAGGCAAAACAAAATTAGCACTCTATGCTTGAGACTGCTAAAAAATGGTATATCATATGCTTAGGCGCTTGGAGTTCCGAGCGAGAAAAGGAGGTAAACTTATGCAGTTTGAACAAATCCCCTCATATGAAAACGATCCCGAAGTCTTGAACAAATTCGGGCGCGATATCAACGAAGCCGTATCCAAAGGAAAAATCGATCCCGTTATCGGACGCGACGAAGAAATCCGAAAAGTTATCCAGGTTTTAGCGAGAAAAACGAAAAATAACGTCGTTTTACTTGGTGAGCCTGGCGTCGGTAAAACCGCGATTGTCGAAGGCCTTGCCGAACGCATTGTGAAAAACGATGTGCCCGCATCGCTGCAAGGCAAGCATGTATATGAACTCGATATGGGCGCGCTTTTAGCCGGCGCGAAATACCGTGGCGAATTCGAGGAGCGTCTAAAGGCGGTCCTCAACAAAATCAAGGAATCCAACGGCAAGATCATCCTCTTCATTGATGAACTACACCTCATCGTAGGAGCGGGGCGTACCGACGGAGCGATGGATGCTTCGAATATGCTGAAGCCTCTATTGGCCCGCGGCGACATCGATTGCATCGGCGCGACTACGTTAAACGAATACCGCGAATACATCGAAAAAGACCGCGCCTTGGAACGTCGTTTCCAGCCGGTCATGGTTGGCGAACCTTCCGTCGCGGACACGATTTCGATTCTCCGTGGCTTGAAACAGCGTTTTGAATCCTACCATGGTGTTGCGATTACCGACGGGGCCATCGTTGCCGCGGCCACCATGTCCAACCGCTATATCACCAACCGCTTCCTGCCCGATAAGGCCATCGACTTAATGGACGAGGCCTGTGCCCATATTAAGGTGGAAATCGAATCCATGCCCACGGAGCTCGATGAAAGCAATCGCAAGATCCGCCAACTCGAAATTGAGAAGGTCGCCTTAGCGAAAGAAAAAGATGAGTCCAGCCGGAAACGTCTTGCTGCTTTGCAGATGGAGCTTGATGCTGAAGAAGCCAATTTCAAAGCGCTTAAAGAACGCTGGGAAAAGGAAAAGAATGAGATCTCTGAGGCAAAGCAAATCAAAGCTCGTCTCGAAAAGGCTCGTTTTGATCTTTCCGTCCGTTTCTCCGAAGGCGATTACCAAAAGGCGAGCGAGCTTCAATATAAGACCATCCCGGAACTCGAAGCGCGCCTACGAGAAATCGAGGTTTCCGAGAAGAAGGAAAAGTTGGTCAATGAAGTGGTGGACGAAGCGGAGATTGCGACCATCGTGTCCAAAATGACGGGCATCCCTGTTGCTCGTATTGAAAAAGGCGACAAGGAAAAAGTCCTAGACCTCTCCAGAACCTTACGTTGCCGCGTCATTGGTCAAGACGACGCGATCGAACTGGTAAGCAATGCCATCTTGCGTCAACGCGCTGGCATCAAAAACCCGAATCGACCCATTGGCAGTTTCTTGTTCCTTGGCCCAACTGGTGTTGGCAAAACGGAAGTATCTAAGGCCTTGGCTGAGGCGCTATTCGACGACGAGAACAACATCATCCGCATCGACATGTCCGAATACATGGAAAAATACAGCGTGTCTCGCTTAATCGGCGCCGCGCCAGGATACGTGGGATACGAAGAAGGCGGCCAGCTGACGGAAAAGGTGCGCCGGAACCCATATTCCATCGTACTCTTTGACGAAATTGAAAAAGCCGATCCCGAAGTCTTCAACTTGCTCCTACAAGTTCTTGATGAAGGACGTCTCACCGATTCACAAGGCCGTCTCGTGGACTTCCGCAACACCGTCATCATTATGACGAGCAATCTCGGTTCTGAATTCTTGCTCCGCGGTAAGAAAGATGAAGTGCGGGCGTTGCTTCGCAAGACGTTCAAGCCGGAGTTCATCAACCGCATTGATGAGATCGTCTTCTTCAATCCGCTCGGCCGCAGCGAGCAGAAACTCATCGTGGAGAAGATGCTCCGCGAACTCTCCAAACGGCTCGAAGAGCAGTACTTCCGCGTCTCGTTTGATCCCGAGGTCGTGGACTACATCATCGATTCCTCTTTCGATGAGGAATTCGGCGCGCGACCCATCAAGCGCTTCATTCAGGACAAGGTAGAGACCTTCTTGGCGGAGAAGATAATCCGTGAGGAGATCCCCATCGAGACCTCGATGATTGTATATCTCCAAAATGGTTCCTTGGCTATCAAGCCCGTTCCATTAAGCTAATAAAAACGGCTCCAGTTTCGAAATTGGAGCCGTTTTTGCATGGGTTTTAAGCAATTTTATCGAGGTTTTCGCGGAGCCATTCTGCGATGACTTGGTCGGCCGCGCTCATGTATGGAGCGGCAATGGCAAAGCCCTCAAGCAATGTAGCAGCAGGGGCTTCTTTAGCGATGGTTTCCAGGGACTAGAGGAAGCGCTGTCCGCCGTGGGTCACGAATGGGATGATCGTTTTCCCTTTGAGGTCATGGTCCCTAAGGAAAGACAGAATCGGCGCGGGAATCGTTCCCCACCAGTTGGGGTATCCGAGGAAGATGAGGTCATAGGCTTCGTAACCATTCGGTCCGTCATTGATTAACGGCGCAGCGCCGTCTTGGTATTCCTGGCGCGAACGAGCCAAAGTGCCTTCGTAGCTGCGGTCATATGGAATCAAAGGCTCGATTTCGAAAAGGTTTGCTTTAATGCCCTTTTCTCCAAGAAGTGCGGCGAGTTTCTTCGCGGCGATTTTGGTATTGCCCTCGTCACCGAGGTCTACGATTTGGTCATCGACAAGGTTTTCTCCGCCGTGGGAGAAATAAGCGATAAGGATATTTTTTGGCATGATGATCTCCTGATGATGCCCGTTAATTGTAACTGAAGCGGCAGCGTTCGGGCAGTCCATAATGAGACAATTTCCTCGATGCAATAAATAAAACCCGTGCGTGCGCCTAATTTGCGCCATATAATGGTATCCATGGAAAAAATGGTGACTGTTGAAGTACTTCAAAAGTCGCAAAGGACACGGCCGAGAAAGTGGATTCCCGTCGTTTGCTTCATCTTTGCGATCTTAACTTTGGCCTTAGGGCTTTTACAGGCGGTTTACGTCTTCCCGAAGATTAAAATCTTTGCGGACATCGCCGCGAAACTCCCTGAACGAGAGATTCATGTTGGCTCTTTAACCAAGCTTTCTGAATTGATGGTATACGCCATCGTCCCTGGCGCGATTTTGCTGATCGACCTCTTTGCCTTGATTTTCACTGTTAAGATGTCGAAGTACCGCCATCCCTATTGGTGGTTCGGCGTCCCCGCGATCATTGTCTATATCGTGATGGTTCTCATGACCGCATTTGGCATCCTCTATTACCTTGTGCCGTTTATGACCAACCTCATCAATAAGATTCCCGCGAACATCCTTAACCGCATCTTGCTTCGCGTCGTCCGTTATGGCCCTGTTGCCATGTCGGCTGGATTCTTCATCATCATGCTCTTTGGCATCTTCTACAACGTGAATTATCCGGGCAAATACGAAGAGATCTATAACTTACGCAAAGCCCGCATCAAATCCTTCACCACGACCGCGGAACGCATCGCTTACCGCGACCGCTTCTATAACGACTATAAGAAGGGCAATTGGGAATCGATGATGCTCGACCTTCATTACCGCGCCTTTATCAAGGACTCCTATGAGCCGATGCGGAAGGACTCCTATGAATTCTTCGTGAGTTATTGCTGCAAACGCGATGCGACGTTAAAGAAAGCCGTCTTCGACCAATATGCGCGTGAGGGCCGCTTCTATGAATGCCGTTCCATCTATAGTGCGATCGCCGAGAAATCCGATGTCATCGATCGCGGTGGCAAGGTGGTGCTCCCTCATTTCATCCCAGATCCTGCTGAGCCCATTACCATGCCGTTGCTGAAGAAGAAAAAGGTTGCTCCAGCACCCGCTCCGCTTCCTCCTCGCGCCCCCGCGAGCATGAAGACGCCACCGAATAAAAACCTTCGCACCTGGCGTCCTGAAGACATATAAAAAATAAGCCCTTCGATTTTGAAACCGAAGGGCTTTTACGTTAGTTATTGAGTTCTTTTTCGAGCTGATCGACCAGCGATTCCATGCGATGGATGACGGCCATATAAGGCTCTTCAGAGGTCAAATCAACGCCCGCGTTCTTCACCTGCGAAACGGGGAAGTCGGAGCCTCCTGAGCGAAGCAAATTGATATAGCGGTCGAAGGCGCCTTTTTCTTGGTTCTTCACCTTCTCGTACAAAAGCATGGACGAAGTGAAGCTCGTCGCGTACTGATAAACATAGAAGGGGGTGTTGAAGAGATGGGGGATATATGCCCAGACGAGAGGCTTAAGACCTTCTTCCGCGATGTCGATGCCATAGTACTGCTTATAAAGGTCAATCATTACCTCGTTCGCGACTTGATAGTTGATGGGCTCGCCGCGTTCCGCTTTCTCTGCCATGATTTGCTCGTAATGGCCAAATAGGGTCTGGCGATAGAACGTAGAAACGATTTCATCGATCGCTTTTTGAAGCAAATAGATGCGGTCTTGCTTGCTCAGTTCACCACGGCGTAAGAGATAATCCAAGAGGTTATGCTCGTTGAACGTGGAGGCGATTTCGGCGACGAAGATGGTGTAGTCTTGCTTTAATGTGGGCTGCCCTTCTTCGCTATAGAGGGTGTGAATCGAATGACCGGATTCATGGGCTAAGGTAAAGACGTCATTTAGTTCGCCGACATAGTTAAGCAAAATGAACGGATGGATGTCATAACCGCCCGTGGAATAGGCGCCACTACGCTTGCCTTCGCCAGGATAGACATCAACATAGCCATCTTTGGTTACTTCGCGAGCCTTGGCTTGGAAATCTTCGGGGAAAGCTTTGATGGAGTCATAGAAGAGTTCTTTGGCTTCTTCGTAGGTGTAATGCTTTTCACTTTCCGCAAGATGAAGGAAGCGATCGTAGGAACGATGCTTCTCTAACCCGAGGGCTTTGCGGCGGAGCTCGATGTATTTGCGCAGGGGCTCGCTATGGGTAGAGGCAACGCGCACGAGAGTGTGGAAGACGTCTAAGGGGATCGCGTTACCAGAAAGGTGGGATTCTAAGATGGAAGAATAGCCACGTGCTTTCACTTGGGCCATCTGCTTCTGCAGGGTGAGGTTATAGATTTCACCATAGGTCGCCTTATGCGCGTCATAATAGGAATATAGCGCTTCGAAGATGGCTTTGCGGTCTTCCGCTTTCTTCGTTTTGGCAATGAGTGAGCTCCAATTGGCTTGGGTGACGGTAACGGTGCTTCCGTCGCTCATCTTGGCCTCGGCGGGACCGCCATCTGCGATGGTCAACGCACCATATAGGTTGCGCACGCCACCTTCCAGCGGAGTAAATGCGCTGAGTAAGCTCTCTTCCCGCGCGGACAAAACGTGGTCCGCTTCCAAAAAGAGCTTTTCCATCTGGAAGGAATATTCTGAAAATTCGGGGTTTTTGCGGAGAAAATCTTCCACTTTTGCCTTTCCTAATGCCAAGATTTCCGGCGCGAAGAAGCTCGATGTTGCGCCATAGGACTGCATCGCGATTTGAACCTTCATAAGGTCTTGGGAGTTCGCGACGTCCTTCTTGTTTTGGTCGCTGCGCATCGATGCGAAATAGTAGCAGCGCACCAAAAGCATGTTCGCTTTCTTGTCGAGGCGAAGATATTCAGCGAGTTTTTCTTCATTGCTGAGTTTGCCTTGAAAGTCGCCGACGAGTGGGATGAGGGATTTGAATTCCTCTAAGGTAGCGAGGAATTCCTCTTCTGAGGAGAAGAGCACAGATAGGTTCCAACGGTCTAAAGCCATTAATGAGTCTCCTTTTATTGCGGTAGTAGTTTAAGGCCTCGCGCATGTTACGCAAGCGAAATGCGGCTATCGCAAGCATGGCTTTCCTTGACGGGACTTTAATTGGAACCTAGCATTACCCCGATATAGAAATATCGGAAAGGCGACAAAGATGTATAAGCGTAGGATGTCTAACGGTGCATTCCTCGGCGTGTGGTGTAGCCTCGCCGCGGTTTTTGCCACATTAGCCATCACGATGGAAGTGCTTGGAAATAGCCAATCGTATCGCACCTTCTTCGACACTTACCTTGGGCGCGGTGATCCCTATGTTGTCGGCGCGGAAGGGTCGGATAAATGGGACACGGATTACTATGGGCAAACCTATTCCCAAAGCGATACCGCTTCAGGAAACGCCGATGCCTATGCTGCGGCAAAAGCCACTTCGGAACGAATCGAAGACGAAGGAATCGTTCTATTGAAGAATAAAGACTCCGCGCTTCCTTTAGTGCCCCATTCGAGCGTGACAATGCTCGGCAAAGGTTCCGCAGACCCCGTTTATTCGGTTTCCCGATATGAGTCTTCGCTGACCAAGAATTTCATCACTCCAAAGAAGGGGCTTATAGATGCTGGATTTCGCGTCAATGAGTCCGCCGATGCGTTCTTTTCCTCCCAAGTGGAATCCACTCCGCGCTTCCGCCCTGTTGCCGACGAATATGAACAAAGTGCCTTCTTCATTGGCGAAGTCAGCGTCGAAGACTTTGATTTTTCTTTTGATGCTGCGGATACTGGCCTAGTGTTTATTTCACGTCCTGGAGCGATTGGCATGGACTTATCCACCGATCTCAAACGGGATTCATTGACTCCAGGAAGCATTGCGGAAATCAATCAAAGCCTCCGTGCCAAGGCGGAATCCCTAAGCTTCGCGGAAGGGCAGCATCAATTGGAATTGACCCAAGCCGAAAAAGATATGATCGACTTCTCTACGACGAAGTTTCATAAAACCGTCGTCGTCATCAATTCTGCCGCTCCGATGGAACTCGATTCGATCGAAAACGACTCCTCCATTGATGCCGTTTTATGGGTTGGAATGCCTGGCCAAAATGGTTTCTCTAGCTTAGGCAAAGTCCTCTCTGGTGCAGTGAATCCTAGCGGCAAAACGCCAGATATTTATCCCGCGGACTTCACCCTTGATCCCACGTTTGCCAACTTTGGCATTAATGGGGCGAACCGTTATCAAAACCTCGATGATGGAGCGATGGATTCGGGCATCCATGGAGCCGAATCCCATTTCGTCCATTTTGAAGAAGGAATTTACACGGGCTACCGTTATTACGAAACCGCGGCACTTTCAAAAGGTAAATCGTGGTACGAGGATGCCGTGGTTTATCCTTTTGGCTACGGTTTAAGCTACACGTCCTTCTCCAAATCCATGGAAAAGCATTGGCAAAGCCAAGGCTCGGTTTATGTCGAGGTAACCGTGAAAAATACGGGCGAGAAATCTGGGAAAGAAGTGGTGCAGCTTTATTGCGAGCCGCCATATTTAGGTGGTATCGAAAAAAGCGCGAGAACCCTCGTCGCGTGGGATAAGACCAGTTTGCTCGCGCCAGGAGAAAGCGAATCCGTAATCCTTTCATTCCGCTTGGAGGACGTCGCTTCCTACGATTATCGCTCCGCAAAATCCTGGGTTCTAGAAGAAGGCGATTACCGCATCGGCGTCCAAGAAAATTCCCATGAGATCAGTTTGGATTCCAATCACCAAAAACTCGTCACTTCCATTCATCTTGATGAAAAACGATTACTCCCCAAGAAGAGTGATGATCGAGCGATTACGGGTAATCTATTTGATGACGTCAGCAACTTATTTGTCGATGACGAGGACGCGCTCCGCCCACGGAATTTCTCGCGTGCGGATTTCGACGCGACCTTCCCTCTTCCCGCGACGGAAGGAGAATGCGATGCGTCGCTTGTTTCCTTTGATGAGCAAACCATCGCTGCCCGGCTTCATCAGCATGTCTATGAATCTTCAAGCGAAACGGAATACGGACCCACAGTTAACGCCGCGACGGGAATGGTTGCATCAGCCTTAAGGGGTGCGAATTATAACGACACCGCATTTGATTGGCTGCTAAATCAGCTGACCGATGAAGATTACCGCAACGCCGAATCGGTCATCTGCAATAACGCCTACGCCATCGTTGGCATCCGTTCCATCGGGCTAAGCGATGCGGATATACGGGAAGGGGCGCAGGGGCTATTCTCCCGCGCGCTCTATGAGAATGTCTGCCTATATCCCTGCCAAACGGTTTTGGCAGCCACGTTCAACCTCGATCTCGCTGAGGAGATGGGCCATTCCATCGGCGAAGAAGCCCTCAGTTTGCGTTACCGCGCGGTGGGGTGGTATGGACCAAAATTAAATGTCCATCGCTCCCCATTTTCCGGCAGCTATGGCGATTCCTACTCCGAAGATCCGTTGGTATGCGGCTTAATGGGAATGGCGCTGACCTCAGCGTCGGTAAAGAAAGGGCTTATCCCCTTCCTGCGTAATTTCTCGCTCCAAGACCAGGAAAGCTTCCGCTATGCGCACCTTTGCATTTGGGCGAATGAACAAGCGATCCGTGAACTCTATCTCCGGCCCTTTGAACTTGTGGTAAAAAATGCGAAAACCAGCATTTCCTATATGGGTCTGGCCGGCGCACGTCATGAAAGAGACATCGCCTCCTCTTTAGGCGTCATGACATCTGTGCAATATCTCGGAGCGACCTGGTCCGGCGGGAACAAGAACCTACTCAGCGAGCTATTAAGGAAGCAGTGGGGCTTTGAAGGTGCCATAACCACCGATGACAACCGCGTCAACTACATGAATCCCATGCAGGCCCTTCTCGCGGGCACCGATATGGAATTCACCCGCCCGCAGATAAAAGATCGAACCATTCGCGATACGTCTAATCCCATCGTCCGCAATGCCATTCGCAGGGCCATCAAAAACATTGTCTACTTATCCGTGAACTCCAATGCGATGCAATTTGTCGCGCCAGGTTCTAAAGTATATTATTCCCTCTCGCCATGGCGGGCGTGGTTCTATGTTGGCGAGGTGATATTTATCCTTTCCTCCATCGCTTCGATTGCATGGATTGTCCTTCGCATGAGACGTGTGAAAAAGGAAAGCGAACTCATAGAAAACTAAAAAATCTGCGCAAAACTGGATTTATTTTGAAAAGGAAACCATATGATTAAGAATATCTTGGCACTCGATTTAGGCAAAGGAAGCCTGGGCATGGCAATTTCCCGTAGCGGCATGTTTGTGACATTACTAGAGAATCTTCGCTTCCCAGCAACCCATTACGAAGAAGCCATTAAAGGCATAAGGAAGGTTCTTGAAGTGGAGACGGTCGAGCATTTCGTCATCGGCTTACCATTATTCCCTTCTGGTGACCCCTGCGAAATGACGCCGATCGTGGAAGAATTCATCGTGATGCTCCAGGAAGAGTTCCCAAATATTGATATCGCGAAACAAGACGAGCGCAATTCCACCGTCGAAGCGGCTTCCTTGCTCCATGACGCGGGCAAGAACGCGAAAAAGCAGCGCAAGACCATCGACTCTGCTGCAGCAGGAGTCATCTTGCGCCGCTACCTCAAATCCCTAGGACAAGACGTCGATTAAGGCGCCACATATTTCGACGCGTTAACGTAGGAGCTATTCGCGCTCGTTTTGCCATAGCTGCCGTTCCAAAGGCTTTCCGCGGACCCGTTTCGTTTGGAAAGCTTATAGTTTTCGACGGGAACGAATAAGATGGTATCCTTTGCGTAGTAGTAGAGGAAAGCGCCCGAGTTATTCCAGGCGTCGCTATATTGGCCTGAAGAAGAAATGTTTTGAACGGTGAAATCGAGCGTCGCCGAAATGGCCCCCGCGAGTAAACTCGTCTCGCCATGGAGACGGTAGAGGGTTTTCTTGGCGTAGGATTTACCTGCGCTAGAATAGGTTGCCGTTTTGCCATAAATGGTGCCCGTCAGCGAATTGAGCATCGAGGTTCCCGCTAGGGCTCCGAGATTGATGGAGAAATCCCAGGAAGGGTTCTGCAAAGAGGCGCTAGATACCTGCAGTTTTTCCACGATATCTTCGCCATGTAACGCTTTCTTCGATCCATCGCTGCTTGTGATTGCGTTGGTGATAATGTCTTTGAAATTGAGGATGTATTTCAGCATCCATTCCATCAAATGGTCCATGAAGTCAGCGCCGTCGACTTTGCGGTGCTCGGGATTATTCCTTTTGACCTGGCGGTTGATGTAGAGGGTGCCCGCAGTGTCCGAACCGTCCGTTTCATAGAAAATGTTCGTACTCGTATCCCCATTTACGGCAATGTTGTTTTCCATGTTGATGGCCGCGATGACTTTAACCGCCGCGCCATCGAGATAAATCCAAGCATCGACGGACACAGTAGTGGTGATGCCGATGACTTTGATTTCCGCTGTGCCACCCAGATGATATGTCGTCAAGCGTGAGGTATCCGTGACGCCGAGAGTGATTGTTCCAAGCCCAAATTCCAGAAGCGTTTTTAGCGAGGAATAGTCTTGAAACGAACTCTCGTTATGGTCTTCAAAAGCGAAAGGGAACGTGTCGAAACTCGTGGATCCTAGAGTGATTTTCGCGTAGATTTCTTTGTTCGAGTCGCCCTCAAGAACCATGGAGATTTCAATGGTGGAGGGTAGTCCATCCTCGTCGTAACCGATGGTTAAGGTCGCGCCTTGGTGGGGCTGGATGACGCCTGGGGCGACGACGATGGTCGTGCGGTTTTCCTCGATATCGACTTGAGAAAGAATCTTGGAAGTGAGCAATTCGAAGTATTCGCCATCGAGGGCGCTGCTAAGAAGCGTCTTGGCTTGCAAGGAGCCGACGAGATTCACCAAGCGGGCAAACCGTGGGTCGTCAGAAGAAGTGAGGTCCGAAATCACTTCGAGAACGCCCGAAAGAGAATGGACCGAAAAGCGGCCACGAAGTCCATTTTTGTTATCGGGATCTTTGCGGTTTTCGCTATCAAACGCGCTAGAACCAGAGGCGGCGGTGACGTTACGGGAATGGTATTCGAAGAACATGGCGTTATGGTTGCCGGTCCCTTTCATGTCATTAAGATCCGAATCGCTTTCTTCCTTTTCGCCAGTGAAATCGATGGTCAACGAATGGTCATTGACGTAACTTTCCTTACGGTCGGTAAACACCATCGTTCCCGTGCCGAGTTTTTGGGCTAAGTCAAAGGCCATCGACCCATTGAAGGTGAACCCTTGTTCGTTTCGGTGATAGCCATAGGAGGCATTTTGGGAAACGACATTACAGGCGGTTCCAAGCGTCAGCATATAGCCTTCGATTTGGACTTGAAGCTGGTCGCGCCTAGCAATCGAGCGGATTTCTTCGGTCCATTCCGGAAGGTGGTCCAATGCCTTATAGGACGAAACATCAATGCTGTGCTTGCGGTAATCCACGAGGGATAAAGAGCCGTTGAGGTAGAAGCGGGTGCGGGTATCGTTATCCGAACAAATCCCGACGTGGTTGAGCGTCACTTGGGCTAAAGGGGCGGAAGCGGATATGCCGCTAAGGATTACGGTCGCGGTTCCTTCGAGGCTCGCTGCAGAAAGATCAATGGTAAGAACGATTTGATTATCGGATGTTTCGATGTTCACGATTGGCGAAAGCAGGTCTTGGTAAACGCCTTCGTTAAGATGTCGAACGAGAGAGGTGTCACGGAAGGCGTCGATCGCTTTGGTGATGGCGTTTGCTGTCGATAACAGCGAGGAGAAGGTCTCACGGATGGAATCGTTTTGGATGGCGGGGTCGGATAAGGCGTCGATCAAGGATTCATATAAGGCGCTGGCGATAAGTGAATTCGTTTGGACTTTCAAAATATCGTTAACGTTTAGGAAGAAATCGATCCCATCCTCGTGAATCCCCTCCTCAGTGTGGAGCAATAACGATTTGCTTTCGCCTCCGCTTTGAC
>JAFVCC010000012.1 GCA_017479485.1 Bacilli bacterium | reverse complement strand
GCATTAACTTTTTTAGCTTCTTCCCATTCTTCATTGGATTCAGCCATGATCATGTCGCCTAATTTGTTAAAACCCCTTTGTTTTAAAATTTGCGCGTGGATGCTGTGTTGTTGGCTATTACCAAACCAACCTTTCGCAAATGACTTTAATAGTTCGACTTTTGTCATAAATGTTTCTCCTTCTTTTTATAATAATGCTTCTACGCATTTATTAACTTTTTCCATATCCTCAGTGGGTTCAAATCTTTCCACCACTTCACCATTTCTATCTACTAAGAATTTGGTAAAATTCCATTTAATATCGGATTTTTCCATATAATGAGGATCTTGTTTCATTAACATATTGTGCATTAATTCCGCCATAGGTCCTTGACCAAAGCCTTTGAATCCTTGTTTTTCTTTTAAATAAGTAAATAGCGGTAATTCCTTATCTCCATTAACATCCGCTTTTTTCATCTGTTCAAAAGTAGTGTTATAGTGCAAGGTACAAAATTCATGAATTTCTTCATCACTTCCCGGTGCTTGCCCCCCGAATTGATTACAGGGAATATCTAATATTTCTAATCCCTTGTCATGATATTTTTTATACATTTCTTCAATAGGAGCATATTGAGGAGTAAATCCGCATCCTGTCGCGGTATTTACAATGAGGATAACCTTGCCTTTTAAAGATGATAAGTCCAGCAAATCCCCATTTCTTTTTAGAATCTTATAATCATAGATCATAATTGGTTGCCTCCTATGCGGCGTTAAATTTATCCTTACTTTGACGGCATCTTGGGCATTTCCAATCATTCGGTAATTCTTCAAACGGTACGTTATCATGTTCTTTTGGATCGTAGATATATCCGCATATTGAACAGACATATTTACCAGTTTTCGTTTTAAATACTATTTCTCCAACTGGAATAGTTTCAAAAGGATGATTTAAATCCATGACTTTTTTACCTTCAAGATTTTCTACACCTTGAGGAGTATGAGTAGATAAATAAATAGTGGGATGAGAGGATATGAATTCTCTTACTCTATCCATTGTCTTTCTAGCTTCCGCTAAATCATCATATACGACCGATAATTTGTTTTGATATAAAGCTTCATCACAATAGGTGATATCGCCATGAAGCATATAGAACAAACCTTCTTTTTCATCTTCTACGATGACGATGCTATTACCCTTCGTATGGCCTTTAGCTTTAATAAAGTGGACGTGAGGAACAATTTCTTCTTGCAAAGGGAAATTATAATATGGTCCATCTTTAAATATGACCGGAACGATATTATTAATTCCTTTTAATTCTTCCGCATCTAATTCTTCTTCGTTGACATATATTTTGGCATTAGGAAAATGCGATAGGCATCCCGAATGGTCATTATGTCGATGAGTTAACAATATTTTGGTAATTTATTCTTCTTTATAGCCTAGATCGTGCAAAGCGGAAATATAATCTTTTTTATTCTCCCCTGTATAGGCCATAGAGTTTTCATCTGGTACTTCTTCTGGCGCGTTAAGTGGTAAACCAGTATCGACAAGAATGACGTCTTTTCCCGTATCGATTAAATAGTTTTGTAAACTCCCTCGATAGCGGATATTTTTATCAAATTTATCCACTCCTTCTTCCCCACCAAACGCAAATGGTTGGGTATAAAAACCATTGATACGAAATTGAATTGCTTTAATAATCATTTTCCCCATTCTCCTTCCAATAATTTATATAAAAGCTTTTTAAATGTTTTAAATTCATCATCACTTAGCCAATGTTCATCTTGGATTGTTTTAGGAACGTTAATGGCTTTCTTTTTCAATTTTTTACCTTCTTCAGTAATAGAGATGATGATATTTCTTTTATCAATATTATCTTTATTAATATCAATATAACCTTTTTGTTTTAATTTTTTTAACAGCTCCGTTAATGTATTGGCTTTTAAATATAAGCGTTCCACTAATTCTTTTTCGTGTATCACTTCTTTTTCCCACATGACCATCATAGTGATGTATTGGGTATAAGTTAAATCAAGTTCCTTTAACAAAGGTTGGTATCTTCTCACTATTTTATTTGCTACTGCATAAGTGGGAAAGCAGACCTGATTATCTAATAAAAGAAGTTCGTCATCTTTCATGAGATTATCGTATCGTATCCGACATATTTATACAATACATATATGTGATGAAGTATATTCAAAACAGTAGATACGATGAATATTGTGTAGATATGATGAATAACGTGTAGATACGATAACTCTTTATCAGATTCAACACTATTTTTATCTTCAGAATGATAAGATTCCAGGTTCTTATACAAGCCCAATGTTTCAAAATAGTTCGGTGTAATCAAAGAAAAAATCCTCAATACGAATTGTATCAAGGACTAAGTATTTAGATGGCGGAGGCGAAGAGATTCGAACTCTTGCTGGGGCAGGACCCCACTGTCGGTTTTCAAGACCGATCCCTTCAGCCGCTTGGGTACGCCTCCGTGCGGGATAGATTTTGGTGAATTCTTAGCCTAAAGTCAACCTTGGCCGTAAAAATGCTTTTGCCTCGCCATGAATTCGCCCATAATCAATTGCATGAGACGCCTCGTCATTTGCATCATCCCTTTTTGCTTGGGCCTTACCGGTTGCACTTCTTCGCTTCAAGTGGAGAAAGACATATCTCGTTACGAAGAATTCCTTATGGAAGCTCGCGATAACTCGGACTTCCATACGGAGCTTTATCTTTTTCCAGACCATGATGAGATCGGAACATCCAACCAACTCGTTTACGCCAAGGAAGATGGTCTTTTCTCGGGGAGTTACTTTTTCTACCTTTCCTTAACGTTATCGGAAGAATCGTATGAAGCGGAAATCGCGCGCATCGCATCCCTTAAAGCCACGTTCAAAAACGGGCACGAAAAACCCATCTTTCATGCGAAAGACCACCACTGCTACCTCTCCATCGAGCAAAGCGGCAAAACCGAATTCGCCCATTATGATGAAGCGACCCACCGCATCGCTTACCTTTCGAATCAATTCTTCAAACTCAGCCAGTTTGGCATCGCCCAGGAAGATCAGATTGAGGAATTCGCCATTCCAAATGAATGGTCCGATCCTTGGGAAAGCAATACCTATAACATGTATTATTGGTACGTTGGCGATATCGGAACCTACGTCAAAGACTAGTCCAAAGAACGAAAAAACCTCGGTCGCCCGAGGATTTTTGTTAACTGGTGCCCCCACCCTTAGTCGAAAAGAGGTCTGATCCTTACCATGGATCCGTTCTGCCGCTGAACTATAGGGGCGGCTGTTGCTAGTGAGCTCGCTACAAACTCATCCAGCAGGTGAGATTATAGACAGGTGCGACGCCATGCGCAACAACAAAATTCATATTAATGCGCGCATATGCACGCGTAAACTAACGAAGTTCGTTCACGCGAATCTGGAAGGGCACGACATCATCGGTCCATCCCAAGAAGGCTTGGTAGATTTTTCCATCCCGCTGGAAGCGCACGACCAAGACGAAACAAGTTAAGGGATAGCGGCGGATCCAAACGAATTCCCGGGGTTTAATGGAGAAAGGCTTGGCAAATAACGGGTGGAAGATGAAGCTACGGTCGCCAGGAACAAACTCGATGCAAGGCTTTACGCGGATGAAGTTGGCCACGATGCAGATGGCGGGGAATACCTGTAACCCAAGGATGGCAAAGCCAAAGAAGAGCAATAATCCAATGCCGATGGGTTGGTCGTTATGGCGGGCGATGGCGATAAACGCAAGCGTGATGAGCAACGCCGAAAAGCATAGCCCAAAAATAACCGTGATCCACTGCCCGATTCCAGGACCGCGGCGACGGGTAATCGCGACGCGTTCTAACGAGGGAAGTTCCGCCCCGCATTCCGGGCAGACGGTATTCACGACATCAACTTCTTTACCGCATTTCGGACACTTCATATTCGTTACTCCACGAGCTCTCCATGAAGGTCATAGACGAAGGCTCCCGTGATGCGAACCTTCACAACGTCTCCAATTTGGAGGGGTTTTTGCGAGGAAAAATAGATATTTCCGTCAATATCGTCCGGTGCATTCCAGTAGCTGCGCAGCCGATATTCGTTCTTTCTCGAGCCTTGGTCGATGACGAGGCCTTCCATCACTTCACCGACGCGCGCTTTATTGAGTTCATAGGAAATCTTGCGTTGGGCGGCCATGAGTTCGTTGGCTCGCTTTTGCTTGGTCGCGGTACGCACCTTATGGGGAAGCGTCGCCCCATAGGTCCCTTCTTCAGGGGAATAGGTAAAGCATCCCATGTGGTCGAAGCGGATGTCTTCAAGGAACTTCAAGGTCTGCCTTTGATCCTCGATGGTCTCCCCCGAGAAACCCGCGATGAGGGTGGTGCGAAGCACAGCATCGGGGCACTTCTGCTTGATTTTATGGAAGAGGGCGACGGTCTCTTTTTGGTCGCAATGCCGCTTCATAAGCTTAAGTAGCTTATCCGAAGCGCATTGGACGGGGATGTCGAAATAATGGGCGATGGCCTTGGACGAAGCGATGAGGTCAATGAGTTCGTCGCTGATTTCGCTCGGATATAGATATAGGAGGCGGATGGAATAGAACCCGATTTCTTCTAATGCGCGAAGCAAGTCGCAGATATTGGGCTTCTGGTTTGGGAAGTCCTGACCATAGATGGTCGTGTCTTGACTGATGAGGGAAATCTCTTTAACCCCCTGCTCCTTTAGTTGGCGCGCTTCGGTCAAGATTTCCTCATAGGGGCGCGAGACAAAACGTCCGCGGATAAAAGGAATCGCGCAGAAGGAACAGAAATTGTTGCAGCCTTCCGAAATGCGAAGATAAGCCGTAAACGAGGAGGTAGAGACAACCCTACGTAACGGGTTCATGGGGAGGATGTCCTCTTCGCCCATCAACTGCTTGAAATAGTTATGGAGCTCGCCGTAATCCTTGATCGCGACGATGAGGTCCGCTTCAGGAATTAATTCCTTGAGTTCATCAAGATAGCGTTGAGCGAGGCACCCCACGACGATCACCTTGGCCTTGTATTTGGCAAGGCCAAGGATGGTGTCGATGGATTCGCGTTTGGCGGATTCGATGAAGCCGCAGGTATTGACGATGATAAAATCCGCTTCGGATAAAACCGTAGTAAAAGCGAAGCGGTCATGAGGGAACATGGCCAAAATCATCTCGGAATCCACGAGGTTCTTCGCGCATCCGAGCGAGATCAAGCCGATTTTCTTCATGTTAACGTCCCGCGTCTTTGATGATGCCCTTGAGGAATTCGCGACGGCCTAAGAAGGCGTCGAAGTCCACGAGCTTCCAGGTCCAGTTCCGGTCGTTGACGGTGCCCGGAACGTTGGTGCGGGCATGGACGTCGAGGTTGAGGATGTCTTGCATCGAAAGCACAGCGAGCTTCGCGCTCTTGCGCATGCAGTAGATCAGCATCCGGTCGACGACGGTGCCTTCTTCGATGCCGAGGTTGCGGAGCGCTTGTAGCCAAGCCCCCTGCTCCTCCTCAGGAAGGAGGTAGAAATAGGAGAGCATCGTGTCGTTATCGTGGGTATCGAGATAAGCGACGGAATTCTCTTCGTCCCAATCTCCCTTATGGAGCAATTCGTAGTCATGGAAGGTGAATTCGATGACGTTCATGCCGGGGAAATGGTAATGGTCGCGAAGGGTGAGCACCTCAGGGCGGAGGTCGCCAAGGTCTTCGGCGATGATGTCGAGGTCGGGATACTTCGAGAGCAAGAGGTCGAAAAATTCATATCCCGGCGGTTCCTTCCATTCGCCATCCACCGCGGTCGGGCAAGAAGCGGGGATTTCCCAATAGGTGTCGAAGGCGCGGAAATGGTCGAGGCGGAGGATATCGTAAAGAACCGAGTTGAGGTGGATGCGGTTCAAGATGAAATCAAAGCCGTTTTCTTGGAGAAGCTTCCAGTTATAGATTGGGTTGCCCCAGCGCTGGCCGATTTCAGAGAAATAATCCGGCGGTACGCCCGCAACGACGGTGGGATTATAGTTCTCGGGATCAAGGATGAAGGTATCGCGATTGGACCAGACATCGCAAGAATCAAAGCCGACATAGAAGGGAATATCACCGATAATCTTGATGCCTTTGGATTTGGCATAGGAATGGATGGCGTCCCACTGGGCGTAAAGGACCATCTGGATCCAACGTTCGTAAAGCGCGTCTTCTGCGAGATCCTTATCGAGTTCGGGGCGAGTGAAGATCCAATCTTGGACTTCCTTTGGCCACTCGTTCCAAGAACTCGGGTAACGCTTCTTGAAGGTCATGAACACCGACCAATCGTTGACCCAGGGGTGGCTCTTGGCAAAGGCGTCGATGGCTTTTTTGCCATGCTTTGAAAGATAATTGGTGAAGGCTTTGCGGAGATATTCGGCCTTAAACGCTTTCACGGCGTGATATTGGACGCTCGGCGCGTCGGCGTTGAAATCGGGGACGCGGTCGATGAGCCCTTCTTTGGTCAAGGCGTCCAAATCGACGAATTGCTCATCGATGGCGAAGCTCGAATACGGCTGGTATGGCGAGTTGCCATAGCCCAGCGGGTTGAGGGGGAGGATCTGCCATACGCGGAATCCCATGTCATCGAGGGCGTCGATGAACTTCTTCGCGTTTTCGCCGAAGTCACCGATGCCGTGACGCGAAGGAAGCGCGGTCACGGAGAGCAAGATGCCTGCAGAACGTTTTTCCATAAATGTAAGTACCTCTAGATGAAACTAAAAAGGAGTTTGTTTTATATAGTGTAGCACGTTAACGGCCCGCGCGCTTATGCATCGCGCGAAGTTTGCGTTTTTGTTGCCAGGCGAGGATGTCCATCTTCATCGCTTTGCTCTCAAAGGGAAGCGCCATGACGGGGCCGATGATCGCCGCACCTAAGGCGATGAAGGGGAAAATCCAGATGACGGGTGTGAAATAGATAGCCCCTTCGACGCGGTAAGTCATTAAGCCTGGAATGAGATAGGGATAGAGCCAGCCGAACATTTTGTCGACGCCCGGTTGGGGACCGAACTGCATCGACTGATTGGAATAGACGGATTCGAAGTTGAGGCGGTTGAGGACGCCGTGTTCCCCAATCCATTCGTGCGGGTAACCGGGCACCTTCATCAAGGGGCCGAAGAGGATCTGGTCGACCGTAATGAGGGCAAGCACGCCACAGAATAGGAACGGAATCGCCCAAAGGCGTTTCCAATCCAGCTTATGGAACCCTTGTTCCACCATCAAAAGCCCGCATACCACAAGCGGCCAATGGCAGAGGTAGAAACGAGCCACCTCAAAAGCATAATGGCCCGCTTCAAGGTCGGTGCGCATTGCCCCGGTGGGAACGAAATACACGAGGAGCCCAGAAAGGACGCCGATGTAATAGAGGTAGTCCTTGGTGTAGACGTCGCCAAAATGGAAGATAAACGGGGCCGCGACGATGAGGACCGCGCAAAGATTTGGCAACGCAGAGTCGGTGAGGCTTACGGGCCATTGGTTCATGATATGGGGCAAAAACTGCTTCAGAAAGTGAAGTGCAAAGTTGGCCCAAAGGACGATGGAGATGAAACGATAGGAAAAGGTTTTGCCGAATTTATGGCATAGCCACAAGGTGAAAAACACCAGGGCGAACAGCAAGAAGATAAAGAGAAAATAGTAAAAGTTTCCAATCCGCACGGCGAAAAGGAAGTGAGCCATTACTCGATTTCCTTCGCTCCGCCTTCTTCAATGGAGAGTGGGAGAACGGCGTTCTTGCCGTAATATTTGCTCATGTTCGCGACGAATTCGTTGACGTCGTCGGGATAGAGGAAGCAAAGGATGCTGCCCGCGAATCCACCGCCCATGATGCGCGCTGCGCCATGGCCGATGATCTGATTGGCGGTATCGACCGCCTGCTGTGGCGATTGTTCATAACGTCCCGGAACCATGGTGTTGCCAAGGAGCGAACGGGAGGATTCCTGCGACATGCGGATATCTTGCAAGAAGGTGACGGAATCTTTTTCTTTAAGGGCCTTCACCGCTTCTTTGACGCGGGCGCATTCGTCGTAATAATGCTGGGCGCGGAGTTTGGCGCGCTCGCTGCAGCCCTCGCAAGGCACGCTCACGCGGCGCATGAATTCTTCCATCGTGGAGTCGCTCAGCTTTTGGACGCCAAGGAGGTTATGGGCAACGGAGAACATGTCGTTGGGGATGGAGGCGTATAGATCGGTCAAACCCGCATGGGATCCGCCGGTATTGACTAAAACGGGGACGAGAGTGAGGTCATAAGGGATGCGCTCGACCTTCGTGCCGCCTTCATAGTTGAAGTTGACGTAGACGACGCCGCCATAGCAGACGCCGATTTGATCAAGAAGTCCGCAAGGCTTGCCGAAATATTCGCGCTCGGCGAATTGGCTGATGACGGCCTTGTCGTAGGCAGAGATGCTGCCTTTATTGTAGAGGACGTCCACGATTTCGCAGATTAACGCTTCCACCGCGGCGGAGGAAGAAAGCCCAGAGCCGGAAGGAAGGTCGCTGCAAAGCGCGCAGGAGAAGCCGCCGATCTTGTAGCCGAGTTCCTTCATCTTAAAGAGAACGCCTTTGAATAACGCTAAAGTCGTGCCGACTTCGCGCGGTTTCTTCTGCAATTCGTCGGTATGGAACAGGAAGGGGGAATAGCCTTCGGAGACGACGCGGACCGCCCCATCGTCATTGGGGCAGACGGCCGCGGTGATGCCGAGGTTCACACCCGAGACGAGGCAAACGCCACCTTGGTGGTCGGTGTGGTTGCCGATGAGTTCCAATCGGCCGTGGGAATAGAAGATACGGGTCTTACCATGGCCATATTGGTCTTTGTAGAGCTTACGGGATTTTTCGGCGAGAATCATAGGTCACAAACCTCCAGGAATTTGGCGAGCCCAGCGCGCCCGCGTTCATTATCTTTGAAAACAGCGACATCGTGAAGAATATTTTGGCAAACGGAACCAAGATAATCGTGCAACGAGAGCTTCTTGGTCTTCATTTCTTCGATCATGGGGAAGAAGGGTTCGATGTCGGGATATTTGGCAAGGGCTTCTTCATGGCTGAGGCCGTTAGCAATAACGTCTTCAACTTCTGCTCCTTGACGCTTCAAGCGAGCGGGCAAGATGAATAACCCCGAAGCTTCGATGAGGCCGATGCCTTCGGACTTGATGTGGGAGCGTTCGGGATGGACGTGGAAGATGCCATCGGGATAACGGCTATCGCAACGGTTATTGCGGAGGATCATGTAGAGGCGGAATTCATCCCCCACTTTGCGGGCGATCGCGGTGATGGTGTTATGGCAAGTTGAAGCATCGCCATGGAGGATCTCGTTCTCTTCGTCATCATACCCGCGCCAGCAGGCGAGGATCTTGTCGGCAACGGAGAGTAGTTCTTCTTTATCTAAGCTCTTTAGGACCAAGGTCGTGTCATAGAAATCGAGCACGGCGCCTTGGACGTTGGGGCTAGAGACCTTAAAAGGCGCTTTTTCTTTTGCCCTCATAACCGGAAGGATGTGGGCGCCGCCTTGGAAGTGCTCGTGGTTTAAGATACTGCCACCGACGATCGGAAGGTCCGCGTTAGAGCCCATGAAGTAATGCGGGAAACGCTCGACGAACGCAAGAAGCGTCGCATAGATGCGGTGGTCAACGACCATCTGCTCATGCTCCTTCTGGAAGAGGATGCAGTGACGGTCGAAATAGCCATAAGGCGAGAATTGGAGATACCAAGTCCTGCCTTCAAGTTCCATCTCCACGTAACGGAGATTGCCGCGGGCGGGATGGCGGTCATGGCCATAGAAGCCGAGGTTCTCGGGACAAAGGAGGCAAAGCGGATAGGAGGTCGATTTGGCAACGAGGAGTTTCGCGATGTCGCTATTCTTCTTTTCTGGCTTCGAAAGGTTGATGGAGACCTCAAGGTCGCTCCCTTGATCGAACTTTGCATCAAAGACGATGTTCTTATCGATCTGCGTCTTGCGGACATACCAGTTGGCAACGGAGATGCCATAGAGGTATTCGGTCGCCTCTTTCGGGTCCGCCTGATAAAGTTCATCAAAAGCATCTTCAACGGCAGAAGGGCGAGGCGAAAGTGCGCCGAGGGCGAAGACGACTTTACGTTCCGCTTCGCCAGCGCTTAATCCCTGCGCGATCAAATCGTCGGTGAGCTCCGCGACAATCTCATCGGGAACTTCCATCTCCTCGATGGCTTTGACGTCGACTTCTCCTTCATACGGGGCAGCGCAGCCGAAGTATCCAAGAAGCATGTTCTGCGCATAAATCAAATCGTTATCACTTAAAAATAAGTGCCGATTTGCATAGATAATGAGTTTTTTGATGGATTTCTCAATCATGGCTATTTCCTTTCGAATCGATATGTTATTTCCACGGTAGAAGTTTCGTTCTTGGACATGATGGCATCTTCATCCATCTTGGGGTGATATTGGAATTCGCACGCGAATCCCTTGCTCGCACCCGTCGCAGCTTTGCTTGGCGCGTCGACGTAGATTTGGGCGTAGGGAGCGGGAGAGGAGATATGGACCTGGTAACGCTCGCCTTGCGCTTGGACCGCTCCATCAAGATGGAAGGCGTGGTCGAAGGGATAGTCAAGAAAGCGTCCTTCGCGGAGATTGAATTCGCCTTCTGTGGGAATGAATTTTTGCGGGATGTTCTCTTTATCGTAGCTCATCCTCTCCTTGGCGTTGACCTTGAGGAAGATCTTGGCCATATCGGTTTCGCCGAGGCAGAAATAAGGATGGAGGGTTAAATTGCATGGGGTATTGACGTCCGAGGAATAGCTTAGTGTCACATGGACCACCACCGCTTCGCCTTCCTTGTGGAGGCAATAATCGACTCCAGCTTCGTAATGGCCGTCAAAGAGTTCGCCTTTCTTGGTGAAACGGACGTGCTTTCCTTGGTCATCTTCATAGGTTTCGCCGTCGAAATGTTGCCAGCATAAAGTAAGGCCACCACTATGGTTGGCGTTAAGCCCTTCATTTGGTGGGAAATGGAAGGATTTTAGCGTGCCGCCTTTGATTCTTCCGGCGACTGGAGCAACGAATTGGCCAAAGAATTCAATGTTTCCCTTGGCGAAATAATCCTTGTCCTTGGTGTAGAGCATGGGCACGCCATCGAGCTCAATTTGGTAAATGCTCGCCCCAGCGTCGCAAAATGTGGCGCGGACGCCATCGAGGCCGAGTTCGTAGAATTTGGGTTTGGTCATCATCGTTTTCATCTCTTAGAGCATTGCAGGTTTTATGGACGCTTTTATGCTAATGACAAATTTTGCTTTGAATATGTCTAAATCTAACGATTTATCTTTGCCTCATTATAGGAATGGACCAAGGATGCTTAATACGGCCCAGTACCAGTACTGGCGGTCTCTCCAATGTCTCCAGTGCGCATAGGTGATTTCTTCCGACTTTTCTAGGGTCTCTAAGAAATCTTTTTCCATGTCTTTGATGCAACTGCAGCCGACCATGAACGTTCCGCACTCCAAATGGAGATAGAGAGAACGGTAGTCTAAATTGATCGTGCCAACCGTCGCCATGCGGCCGTCGCAGATGAACGTTTTCTCGTGGACGAAGCCGGGCGTATATTCATAGACGCGAACGCCAGCGCGGATGAGGTTGCCATAATAGGAACGGGTCAAGTTAAAGACGGCCTTTTTATCCGGAATATGAGGCGTGAGCAAACGGATGTCAACGCCGCGCCAGGCCGCGTGGATCATCGCGTTTTCCATTTCCTTATCGATGATGAGGTATGGGGTAACCATGTAGAGGTGGTCATGGGCAGCGTTGATGAGGTCGATATAAACGCGTTCACCCACCGCTTCGCCATCGAAAGGAAGGTCGCCATAAGGCTGAACATATCCATCATTTTCGGGGAAACCGCCCGCTTCATTAATATAGGCTTTCGGGGCTAATCCTTTGGCCTTAGCCAATTCCACTTTCTTAACGACGTGACGAAGCTTCTTTTCGTCGAAGGCCTGCGCGGCGACCCAAGTGGCGAGGAACATGTTGGTAAAGTTCGCCACCGCTTCGCCCTTGATTAAGATGGCATTGTCTTTCCAATGGCCAAAACGCTCGAGCTTATTGATGTATTCGTCGGCTAAGTTGAAGCCGCCCGAGAAGCAAGTATGGCCGTCGATCACCAAGATTTTGCGGTGATCGCGGTTATTCATACGAATATCGATAAAGGGACGGAACTTGTTGTAACAAATGGTCTTAACGCCCATTTTGGTCAACGTTTGGGCATAGCCAATCGGCGCGGTCGTCAGCGATCCAACGTCATCATAGATGAAACGGACGTCGACTCCTGCTGAGGCTTTTTCTTTCAAGATTTCGAGCATCGAATTCCAAAAGACGCCCGGGGCGACGATGAAGAATTCCAAATAGATGAAATGTCGTGCCTTGCGCAGTTCTTCAAGTATCGGCTCAAAGGCATCGTCGACGAGGGCGAAGAATTTTACGCTGGTATTCCGATGGATGCCGCCGTGAGACTTCGCTTCGAGATAATTGGAGATGCGGTAGGCATCGATATGTTCGTTTTTTAACGCTTCCGCCGTCTCAGGAAGGCTTGGCTCGTGCTCGATGGGTTCACGATATTTACGGAGTTTATGCCGCTGCCGGCGGTTGGTTTGCTTGTTCGCGAAAAAGACATACATCAAAACGCCGCCGACGGGGATCAAAAACACCGCGAAAAGCCAAGAGAGCTTATAAACGTCGGGCGAAGGCGTAGAGAAGATATAGACCGCCGTCGCGATATCGGCGATGAACGCAAAGCCGATAACCCAAATGAGAAACTCGTATCCGCGGCTTCCGGCGAAATCGATCAGCATGACCAAAAGCGTGACCACCGCGAGGAACTGGATTAAGAAAATCAAAAAGAGGACCAGCTTTTGCCAATATCCAGGGCGGAAAAATTTCATTTCTTCAGTGCCTCATCCCGTTTCGCTTTATAAACGAGGTACTCGTCGTAGTTCTTCGGATCGACGCGGAAGGTATTGCATAGCGAGCCAAAGGCAAGATTCATACGGCGGAAGCTCGTGGCCGAATCGTGGAGCCAGTGGAATTGCTTCCGCTCGGAAGAAGGAATGTAACGATGGAAGAACTTTAAGCAGTCCTCTTCGTATTTCACCCGCTCCTCTTCAAGGCGAAGGAAGGGAACGGTGCGAGAGGTTCCTAAATATAAGGGAGCGTGGCTATCGGCGCGAAGGAACACGAGGCGCGAGACTTCATCAAGGGCAGGGATTTCCTCTTCTCCTAGAGGAGCGTAGCGGAGCATCGCATCCGCAGGGGTTTCCCATTCTTCAGCGCGAATTAGATAGAGATTTACGCGGGATTTCTTACGATTTCGAGTGATAAAGAAAGGCGGCATCTTCTCGAGTTTTGCTTTTTGGAAGCCGAGGGTTTCTTTCACGAGTTTACGGAGTTCGCCCAGGCTTTTGGCCGCAGGCAAGCCATACTCGCCACCCGGGAGCTTATACAAAAGCAAAGCGTCGCCGCGATAGGATAAAGCGAAGTACTTCATGGTCTGTTTTTTCTTTTCCATAATGGGTCTTCCTTATGATAAGGAAAACGGCGGCTTTTGTTAAGCGCGAGCGCGCCTTAGGCCACCGTTTTCTTCATTTGGGGAGAAATTTCGCTTTTCCAAGGATGGTCCAGCAGAGGTCTTGATGGACCTTCTTGCTACCGAGAGGGGATCCATCGTGGTCGAGGTTACGGCACCACCGATCGAATTCCTCTTGGATGTTTTCTCCTTTTTTCGCGCGAAGGAGCAAGGCATGCGCCTCTTCGTACTCTTCCTTCGCTTTGGCTAAAAGCTCGCGGAAGGAAGTGTGATGTTCTTCGCCCGTGCAAGGGTCAAACCAAGCGGAGTGCTTTTCGTTTAAGAAATCGATGGCGTCGAATTTCTTGGGGAAGCGAGGATGAGATTGCGCCCATGGAGTGGAGTATTTTCCAATGAGGCGGAACAAAGGCCGCTTTAACCCCGATGGGGTATAGAGCATGTTCTCCGCGGAGACGAAATCGATATAGCTTTGATAGAAGGCGTCTATGCTAAGATGGGCAGGAGAGGCGTGTGCCCACATTTCCGAGATTTTCTTCACCTGCTCTTCGTCATGGCATTTGATGCAGCGCGACATTTTCTGGTAGGTGCCTTCTTCTTTGGCTAAACGCTGATCAAGGTTCGCCTCAAAAAAGCCATGGGACCAACTCCAATAGCCCACGAGTTTTCCGTTTTCGTCAAAGCCCGAGCGATAGAAGATATAAGGATGGCAAAGGCGATCTACGGCATAATGCATCAAGATGCCATCGATATAGGCGAAGAGGAGGTCTTTATCGGGGGAAGCGTAGGCATACTCCATCATTTTGGGATAGACGCTGCCTACGGGAAGAGAATGCATCGTGTGCCCCCACTGGGCGTTCTTGGCGCCTTCGACGCGTTTCCTCCAAGGAATCGAGCCGCAGGCCATGAAGGTATCTGGCCCCTGGGCGCCAAGGAAAACAACGTCGGAATAGGCGCGTTCAGAATCGTGGATGGCACCTTTAGCGAAGGTGTAGTGAGTCAATATCGCAGGCATGGATCAGTCGTCCTGGTCGAAGGCAGCGAGGCCTTTCTTCGTGCCGACGCGGCCGACTTTCACGTTCTTGAGGAAGAGGAAGACCACGACGCTGATGGTCAAGCAAACCAGAGCGTAAACCGGAAGGAATTCCCAGCCGATATGCGGGTTGAGGAGCAACAAACCAAGGAGCATCGGGGTGATGGTCTGAGCGGCCATGGAGGAGGCGTAATAATAGCCGGTGAAGGCGCCAATCTTCTTGCTGGAGCAAAGCTCGACGACCATCGGGAAGGAGTTGACGTGGACTAAGGACATGCCAAAGCCTTTCGCGAACCAAACGATGTAGATCCAGAATGGGAACGTGCCGCTTCCGGCGACGTTGGTCGAGAAGGTGAGAACAGTCCATAAGACATAGGCGACAAGGGACAAGGCGAGGCCGCCGACGACCGTCCATTTACGGCCGATTTTGGAGGAGATGATGCCGCCGATGGCGAAACCGATGACCGAGCCGACGCCGCCGACGATGGTGTTGATCATGCTCGAAGCGGTCGAGGTGCCAAGATAATAAATCGCATAATTGGTCATGAAGGTCGCGATGCCATTGTCCGCCATGAACCAGAAGAATTCGGCGACGAGGATGAAGACGAGCATGCGGAAATTGGCTTTGGACATGGGTTTGTCTTCTTCGACTTTATCCACGGTTTCGGCGAGTTCTTCGCCGCGGGCCATGTCTTCTTTGACTTCCTCGGCAATCTTGTTTTCTTTGACTTTGATGAAGAGGAAGAGGGCAGAGACGACCATGAGGACCGACGCGACGAGGAAGGGAATCTCAACGGCCCAGATGTTGTTATGTTGCCAAGTAAATGGCTTCAAGGAGCCGTCGGAGGCCTTTTCGGTGCCGAGGTATTGGGACAAGACGAAGAAAATACCGACGACGGTAGCAAAAGCGCCGCCGAGGTAGCCCATGATGTTGATGATGCCATTGGCTTTCGAACGAAGTGGCTTCGGGGTCATGTCCGGCATTAAAGCAACGGCGGGGTTGCGGTACATCATCGCGAAGAAGATGACGACAGCCATGAGCACGATGACGCCAGCGAGGTTCTGATAATGGAAAAGAACCGGGATGAAGGGGAAGGCCACCGCGCAGACGAACGTGCCCACTAAGATATAAGGCATGCGCTTGCCGATGCGAGTATGGGTCTTATCGGAGAGCCGCCCGAAGATCGGCAGCATGATTAAGGCGGCTAAGTTATCCAAAGCCATCATCATACCGACGAGATATTGGACTTCCTGCTCCGAAGAGGTGGAAAACGTCTTCTTGAATAGTTCGCTCAAGAAGGTGGGACACCAGGAATCATAGACCTGCCAAAGAAGCAGGATTCCAAAGAACGCGAAGCCGATAGTAAAAGTCCGCTTGTAGTTCAGTTTGAGGCTCGAAGAAGAAACCTCGGCATTGCTTTTCGCCATGAGTATTTACCTCGTAATTGAATTTATCTTAACCCCATGAGTTTCCTTTTGCTACTACGTAATGCGAAGGTGAAAAAACCGATCAATCTCAAAAATAATGGGTTTTTGCGACGATTAATTGGATTTTTAAATAGAAATGACTGCAATAAAAGACCGACTGGTAGGTTAGGAATGGTAGCCCATGCGCAGCGATTCGATGGCGTCCTCGTCAAGCTGCTTCAAAATCAGCCGAGCTTCACATTGACATTCGAATACCGCCCAGCGCTCATTGATGGGCTTAGTCAAGCAGTCCATGAAGGGAAGGTACATGATTAAGAAATAGCTCACGACGATGCCAAAGGACAGCATGATGGGGTTATAGATGGACTGGAAGTCGGTGGGAATGAAATACCCGACCGAGCTAAGCATGATCAATATCCCCGCCACCGCAAAGAACGGTAACGCGATGCCAAAGACGAATTGCCCAAATGCTTTGAAGGCACATTTATGAGCCAAGGCAAACGCGATGCACGTGAGGGCGAAAAGGATGATTAACGCGGCATAAGAAACCCAAGGAGCCAGAGTAATGAACGCTAAGCCAAGGGCGAAAGAGGCAAGGAATAACGCGATAAACGTGCCGCCGATGACGGCTCTCTTTTTTCCTTCTAAGCTGCCTAGACCATAGCATAGAAGCGGGAAGAGCAACTCGAACTCAATCCATAAGACGTAATAAGGCCAAACAAGATAATCTGCTAAGTAGCCCATCGCGGAATAGATGGGCATCGCGCCTAACGCAATGGAGACGATAGGAGTGATGAAGAGGAAGCAGAACGTGCCCCACTGCTTGCCACCCTGACGGAAGCGCGGTTTTCCTTCTATAGACGCCACAAGCACCGCTGCTTCCTCGTCGATCCGTTCCGGATGTTTCAATAAGTTATGCTCCACTTCGATCGGCAGAATAAGCAACAAGAACGTCACGACGGAGATGGTGTCTAAAGCTAAGAAGGAATTCGTTTCAAACAAACTGCGAATCAACACCGAGGTCATCCCGATCGCGCAAGGCCAGGCTAAGCGCGAACGATGGTTGAACCTTTTCGCGCACATCACGTAGAAACGGATGATCAACACAACATAAAGCGTTAAGCGGAGGATGCCGCCAGCATAAACCTGGTGGAGAAAACCGTTATGCGCATGGAAAATCTCGTTGATTCCGCGCGTTCCTAAGGTATAGCCAAAGTAGAAATAAACCTGCTGATCGCCAAGGCCGAAGATCCACTTCATAGGGTTATCCAGCTGGGAGATGATGGTTTCCCATAAATCCACGCGGCTATTGACCGCGTTGATGCCCAAAATGTTCTCGCGCACGGAAGTATAGAATCTACGAAGGAATCCGCCTTCGCTGCCGAAATCCACGAACACCAATACGCTAAAAGCGATCGTTGCCGCGATGAAAAGCGAATAGAGAATGATGTTTCGCTTCTTGTGCAAGCGGACCGTCAAAACGAAACGATAGGTGAAGAAGGCAAGCAACGTGAAGCAGGTGCATACCGCGCCAGTTCCCGAAGCGTGGAACAGGGCGATGGCCGCGATGAAGCACATGATCAAGAGCCACCACCACCGCGCTTTGCGGTTATGGAGTAAGGCGACCGCTATCGCGCCGAGAGAGAAAAAGAAAGAAAAGGTGTTCGGGTTATTCGTAAAGGATTGGGCATGATGTAACGGCCAGCCCGAACCAGAGGTGAACATGGAAGTATAAAGGCCATGTTCAGCGATCAACGAGTAGATGATCGCGGCCACCATGGCGAGCAACACGCCATAGCAAACTAAGTACAATCTTTGTACGTTTTGAAACACTTTCGGCAAAACGGCGAAAAATAAGTACAGATAGACACACGTGATCGCAAAGCTCGCGATGAAGCGCACATGAGGGATAGCGCTGACGGTATAAAGGTATGGGGAGCGGACTCCGGTGAAGTCAGGGCTATGTTCGATCACCAGTTGCAAGTTGAATAGGCCAATCGTATTCCCGATAAATAAGAGCCCAAAAAGTATGGCCAAAGGCCAATGGAAGCCAATATGGAAGTTCCGATGCGCCAAAACCAAGAAGCAGGCAATGGACAAAACCGTTACGGCGAAGGTGATAAAAAACTCCGCGTCATTCATCCACGTCGTTGGATGGTCGGAGAAAAACGCGATGCCCTCATTAAAAAAAGCGCCCATGGCAAGTAGCCCTACCAGAGAGAGGAACGTCAACCAATAGTAGACGCTCTTTTCCCGTGGAATCATCGGACTCTTCGGCTCAACAAACGGCATATCGCTAGTTTAGCCCTCGCCGCTAAAAATTTGAAGCATTACCCCAAGCGACGAAGATTTTCTACAATATGTTTAGACCTATATTTCTTTTTTAAGTAGGTTTTAAGTAACGCATCCATTCTTAAGGCGAAGGAGACGAAGTATGAAACTATTGCTATGCGAAGACGAGCGCGATCTCTCCGCCGCCGTAAAGAAAATTCTCGAGATGTCCGGCTATACCGTCGACCAAGCGTTCGATGGCATGCAATCCCTAGAAAAGATTCGCGAGAGCCATTACGACTGCGTCATCCTCGACGTCATGATGCCGCGGATGGATGGCTTTCAGGTGCTTCGCCTCGTCCGTAACGAGGGTGATAAGACCCCCGTCATCATGCTGACCGCCCGAGCCGAGACCGACGATAAGGTGCTCGGACTTGATTCTGGCGCGGACGATTACCTCACGAAGCCCTTCCAAACCAAAGAACTTTTAGCTCGCATTCGCGCGTTGCTCCGCCGCGGTAAAGAGGGAACCCCGACGTATACCTTAGGCAACGTCACTTTGGATGGCGATAATTATGAGCTCCGCGCCGAAAAGACCATCCGTCTCACCCGCACCGAGTTCCAAATGATGGAGTTTTTCATGCAGAATAAATCGCGCCTCGTCTCTACCGAACGCATCATGGAAGCCGTTTGGGATTATGATTCCGATGCGGAAATCAACGTCGTTTGGGCATATATTTCGGCTTTAAGGAAGAAGTTACAAAGTATCGGCGCGAACATCACCATCATCGCCGTGCGCGGCGTCGGATACCAATTAGGAGAAAAGAAATGATCGAGCGTTTCCGCAAAAAGTTTATCGCCTACGCAACGTTATCCATCGGCTTGCTGCTTTTGCTCATTTTAGGCGCCATCAACATCACCAACTTCACCATGGTCGCTACCGATGCGGACTCCCTTACCCAGGCTCTCGCAGATGCCGGTGGCAATTTCAAAGATCCCGGAAAGCCCGAGGGAGAACCCGGGGAAGGCGGCATGCCTATGCGTCCCGATGGGCCCGAAATGCGGATGTCCGCGCGTTATTTCACCGTCAAAATCGATTCTGACGGCACCGCTTCTATGGTCGCGTTCCATATGACGAGTTTCACCGTCGATATCAATGAAGCGCTCTCCTGGGGCGCTTCCTTAAAAAGCCAAAGCAAAGGTTGGACCCGCACCTACTACCGCTTCCGTTCCTATAACTACGAAGGCGCGACCTACGTCAGCGTCATCGACTATAACCGTGAGCTTTCACCTTCTTACCGCGTCTTATGGGGCTCAATCATCGGTTCGGCCGCAGGCATCCTCATCTCGTTCTTCCTCCTGATTCCCGTATCCAAAATCCTCGTCAAACCTCTTGTGGTCTCAACCCGTAAGCAGCAACGCTTTATCTCGGATGCCTCTCACGAGCTAAAGACCCCGATCACCATCATCTCGGCCAATAACGAAATCATGGAAGCGGTCCACGGCGAATCCGAGCAGACCGTCGCCATCTCCAAGCAGGTTTCGCGCCTTACCGCGATGGTCAAGAACCTCAACGCCCTAGCCCGCATGGAAGAACAAGAAACTCAGGCTATGGGGGAAGTGGATATTTCCGCCATCGCCAGCGACGTCGTTACTTCCTTTCATGATGCATTTGAAGCAAAAGGCATCAATTTCTCCGCAGAACTGCCTCCAAATTTAAAAATAAAAGGTGATGGGAACGCCCTTTCAAAACTGATTTCCATCTTCTTAGATAACGCTCTGAAGTATTCTTTGACCACTGCCGAGTTCCACCTCTACCGCAATGAAGGCCGCACGATGATCAAAGTCATCAACGACGCCGAAGGATTAGAAGAAGGGAGCCTCGACCAAGTTTTCGACCGCTTCTACCGTTCCGATGTCGCTCGCGCTTCGGGCATCGAAGGCTCGGGTATTGGGCTAAGTATCGCCAAGGAAATCGTCGCGAACCATCGCGGCCGCATCATGGCCAAATGCGTCGAAGGCAAATTTATTATCAAAGCCGAACTTTAATCCCGTTTCTTTAAGTTCTCTTTAAGAAGAGGTCCCACAATAGAATTCGAAAGGAGGGTAGAACCATGCCCACACCTGCGATTTCTGTCATGAAGCGGTATGAACTCAAATACATTCTCACCGCCGAGCAGCGAGCCTTCTTGGAAAAGGAACTCGTTGGCCACATGGAAGTGGACCAATACGGTCTCACCTCCATCGCCTCGCTCTACTACGACACCCCCGACTACCGCCTCATTCGCGCCTCCATTGAAAAACCACCGTTTAAAGAAAAGATTCGCCTGCGCTCGTATGGGTTAGCGACGGACGATTCTCCCGTTTTCCTTGAACTCAAACGGAAGTATGACCGCATCGTCTATAAGCGGCGCGTCACCTCGACCATCCCGGTCGTCGAGCGCTTCCTCGATGGGGATGGGGACATCCCTGCCAACGGCCAAATCGCGAGAGAGATTCGCTACTTCCGCGACTTCTATGGGACCCTCGTTCCCGCTTGCCTCATCATCTATGACCGCGTCGCCTACTTCGAGCCTGGCGGTGACCTCCGGCTGACGATCGATGGCAACCCCCGCTACCGCATCGATGGGCTCGACCTCAAAACCTCGATGGAGGGAACCTCGCTCCTGCCCGAAGGAAGCAGCATCCTGGAAATCAAAGTACAGCTCGCGATGCCCTTGTGGCTCACCCACATCCTCGATAAAGGAAAAATCTACCGCGCCTCATTCTCCAAATATGGAGAGGCCTATAAATCCCAAGCCAACGTCATCAATTCAGAAAGGATCATGAAATTATGGACACCATCTTCGATTCAGTATTCGCTAGCTCAATGAGCATTTGGGGCACCTTCCTCTGCGTCGCCGGAGCCTTGCTCACCGGACTACTCGTCTCATGGATCTGCAGCTTCCGCCTCCGCGCAAGCAAAGGCCTCTTCATCACCGGCGCGTTGATGCCCGCGGTCATCGCCCTCGTCTTCGTCTTGATGGAATATTTCCTGGCGAGTTCTTTAACCACTACGGCGCGGCTTCTCACCTTAGCGGTCGCGTTTGGATTGCTTCGCTTTAGAAGCGCTAACGGAAGAGCCGAGGAAATCCTCTTCCTCTTCCTAAGCGTTGCGGTTGGCGTCGCATTCGGTATCGGCTACGTTGCCTATGGCCTCATCATCGGCATCGCCTTAGCCCTCGCTTATGTTGGCTTAACCTTCCTACCGATCTTCACCCACCGCCATTTCAGCAAGGAACACCTCCTGAAAGTCACGATTCCTGAGTCCTTAGATTATTCCGAAGTCTTCGACCAAACCTTTGCCCATTACGCCAGCGAGCACGACCTCGTCGGAGTCAAGACAACGAATATGGGCTCCATGTTCTGCCTCTCCTATCGCATCGTGATGAAAGACGACCGCGAGCAGAAGGAACTCATCGATGAACTCCGTACCAAAAACGGGAATCTCGAAATCTCCTTGCTGCCTTTCGTAGAGGAAAACAAATCCTTATAAGACCTGCCCTGGAGCGATTCCGGGGTTTCTTTTGCCCTAGTGAGAGCGATCGGCCTCCTCTATAATATGGACTATGACCTCACAAATTTCTTTCCACGCCTTTGACATCAAAGACATTTCTCTTTTGGACGATTTTCTGAAATGCGCCCACTTCTATATCGGAGACGATGACTTCACCCCTCAGGGAAGGAACCTCATCTATTCCCTCCACGAAGAAGGCAAAATCGTCGGTTTAGCGGAGTTCCGCCTTGGCGCGACATGCCGCATCCATGGCGACCGTAGCGCCGCCCTCATCACCAAGTTCGGCTTGATGAGTGAAGAGGAAGAGGACGTCGAGACGTTGTTACTACTCATTCGCAAGGAAGCGAAGAGGCTCGAACTCGGCGCGATCTATTTAGACGGCGAGGAACTGCCATTTGAACGCGAACTCGGTTTTGTGCCCTGCGCCGAAAAAGGAATCTATTTCGAAGGGGAAGGTGAGCAGCATCTCAAGACCCTGCGCGTCCTCTCTTTCGACGGCATCCTCGACCCTGGCATGCTGCATCTATTCTAAGGAGGTATCCCCATGCGCAAGGTAATGGAGCCCTCCTTCTACTACCTCTATTTGCTCGCCATCGCACTTATCGGTGGCTTTCTTATCGTCCAAGGAATCCGTAAGAAGAAGCTCTTTTGGATTCTTGGAATCGCCTGCGTAACGTTGGGATTAGGCGATGCCTTCCACCTCATTCCGCGGGCCATCGGTATCTATAGTGAAACCCTTGATAACCCCTCGGAATCGCTCGCGTTTTATCTTGGGATCGGCAAACTAATCACCTCGATTACCATGACCGTTTTCTACGCACTTTTGTACCTTTATTTCCGCAAAACCGCCATCTTTTCCAAAAACAAAGTTCTCGATATCCTCGTCTGCGTCCTCTTTTTTGTCCGCATTGTTTTATTGTGCTTCCCACAAAACGAATGGACCACCAATGGCAGCCCTCTCGATTGGGGAATCTATCGGAATATCCCCTTCACGTTGCTCGGGGCGATCTTCATCGTGCTTTGCTTCATTCATCTTCGCGACCGCCGTCCCTACCGCCTCCTCTACATTGCCGTCACGCTATCGTTCCTTTTCTATCTTCCCGTCGTGCTCTTCGCAAGCATGGCAAGCTGGGTTGGTATGCTGATGCTTCCCAAAACCATCTGCTATCTCTTCGTCGCAGGGATGTTCTTTCTCGATGCGAAGAAGCTCGAGAAACCTGAAAACGAGTAATTATCTAAACTCTTGTGCCCACATACGCGCACACTGCGGTATAATGACCACGATTTTTAGAGGTTAAACATATGATCCACAAAATTGGTGTCCTAACTTCTGGCGGCGACGCCCCGGGCATGAACTGCGCCATCCGCGCGGTCGTCCGTGCTGGTCTCCGTTATGGGCTTGAAGTTTACGGCGTCGTCAACGGCTATAAAGGCCTCGTCGAAGGCAGCATCGTCAAGATGGACCGCTCGTCGGTTTCCGATATCGTCAACCGCGGCGGAACGATTTTGCAAACGGCGCGCCTACGCGAATTCAAGGAAGAGTCCGTCCGCCAAATCGCGGTCGATAATCTCCGCAAGCTCGGCATTGAAGCGCTCGTCGTCATCGGCGGCGATGGCTCCTACATGGGTGCAAAGAAGCTCACCGAAATGGGCATCAACTGCGTCGGTCTCCCCGGCACCATCGATAACGATATCGCTTCCACCGATTACACCATCGGCTTTGACACCTGCCAAAACACGATCGTCGAATGCGTCGATAAGATCCGCGACACCACCGAATCCCATCAACGCTGCGCCGTCATCGAAGTCATGGGCAACCACTGCGGCGACCTCGCCCTCTTCACCGGTTTAGCCGAAGGCGCCGAAATGATCATCACCCCCGACCACCCGATTCCCGAAGAAGAAATCATCGCCAATTTGAAACGCATGCACGACGCCGATAAGAAACGTGCCGTCGTCATCGTCTCCGAAAAGATTTACCACGACATCCACGCCTTCGCAGCCAAGATCCAAGAAGAAACCGGATTCGAAACCAAGGCAGAAGTCCTCGGCCGCGTCCAGCGCGGTGGTTCGCCGAGCGCTTTTGACCGCGTCCTCGCCGCTCGTATGGGCGCCTATGCGGTCGACTGCTTGCTCGATGGCAAAGGCGGCATCTGCGTCGGTATGGTCAACAACAAAATCGTTGCGTACGACATTTACGAAGCGCTTCAGCTCCCCCGCGACAAGCACGCTTCCATGCTCCGTCTCATCGACATTCTTCAATAATCGCTCGGGATGGTCTTGCCTAAGGCCATCCTTTCTTTAGGAGAATCTGCTTTATGCGACTCAACATTAGTAAGAAAACGAAAATCATCTGCACGATTGGCCCCGCTTCCGACACCAAGGAGAAAGTCCGTGAGCTTTATGATGCCGGCATGAACGTCATGCGCATCAACTTCTCTCATGGAACCCATCCTCAGCAAAAAGCCAAAATCGATATCGCCCGTTCCTTTGAGAAAGAAGGCATCTATATTCCCGTTGCCTTAGACACCAAAGGCCCCGAAATCCGCACGGGCTACATGGAAGGAGATTCCTTTGAGGTCCCCGATGGTCACGAGATGCGCATTTCGATGGTCGAATGCAAAGGCACCCTCGAAAAATTCTCCGTCACCTACCCGGGCTTATATGATGACGTTGAGGTCGGTCACCACATCTTAATTGATGATGGAAACCTCGATTTCCTCGTCACCGGCAAAGACGAAGCCAAACGCGAAATCATCGTCGTCGCCCAAAATAAGCACGTCCTGAAAAACCAAAAAGGCGTCAATTGCCCCCACTCCAAGCTCGGCATGGCCTTTATTTCCCCTAAAGATGAGGAAGATTTGAAGTTCGGCTGTGAAAATGACGTGGATTGCATCTTCGCTTCCTTCGTCCGCCGTCCCGAAGACATCCTCGAAATGAAGGAAGTCCTCGCCAAATATGGGAAACCCGACATCCCCATCTTCGCCAAAATCGAAAACCCGGAAGCCTGCGAGAAGATCGACGCCATCATCGACGTCGCCGACGGCGTCATGGTCGCCCGCGGTGACCTTGGGGTAGAAGTTCCACCTGAACTCGTCCCTGATCTCCAGCGCCAGATCATCACCGCTTGCCGCAACAAAGGCAAGCCCGTCATCACCGCGACGCAGATGCTCGACTCGATGGTCACTCATCCCCGTCCCACCCGCGCCGAAGTCACCGACGTGGCCACCGCGGTCGACGAAGGATCCGACTGCGTGATGCTTTCCGCCGAAAGCGCCTCGGGCTTATATCCGGTCAAGGCCGTGGAAATGCAAGCCGCCATCGCCCGTACTGAAGAAAATAACCACCTCAATTACGAAAAGCTCGCCTTGCAAGCCTACGAAACCAGTGACCGCACCAATAACGACGCCATCTCCAACGCCGTCGCCAATACGGCCCTTCTTATCGGTGCCAAACTCATCGTGAATTTCACTGAGCGCGGCAATTCCTCCTGGCGTATTTCCAAGGCTCGCCCCTGCTGCCCCATCATTTCCATCACCGCCTCGCGCAAAGTCGCCCTTCAAGGCGCTTGGGTTTGGGGCGTCTATTCCGTCTTGCTCAAGACCTCGATGCCCGATTTCATCGAGGAAATGGAAGTCCTTGCCTTAAAGATTGCTCGAGAACTTGGCGTCGGCGTCGGAGAATCCATCATTATCGCCGGCGGCACCCCCACTGGCGCGCGCAACACCAACTTTATGCGCATTGTTCGCGTTAACGACATCAAGGAGATCGAAGAATGAAGAAAATCATCGCGCTCGACATCGGTGGCACCAATACCCGCGTCGCTTTAATCAATGAGGAATATAAAATCGAAAGCATCCTCATCAATCCGACCGTCGTCGGAAACCTCGACCTCTTTCTGGAATCGGTGAAGAAAACCATCCTCGAAGGCGTCAAGGATTTCACTGACGTCATCGCCATTTCCGCGGGTGTCCCAGGTCGCGTGCGCCATGATGGCTTCATCTATGCCCTCCCCAACATCCATATTTCTTCGATTCCTCTTTCCGAATACCTCGAAAAGGAATTCCATCTTCCCGTCTTCGTCCGTAATGACGCGGAAGTCGCCGCTTTATCCGAAGCTAACGTTGGTCCTTATAAGAACTATCACTCCCTCTATTTCGTCACCATCTCCACCGGCGTCGGCGGTGCGCTTTGCATCGATGGCAAGCTCTGGAACTCCTCTTATGAAATCGGCCACACCATGACCGCCTACCATAACGAAATCCATGAGTTCGAACACATGGCTTCGGGCACGGGTATCCGCAGGCTCTGCGATATGAACGGCTTAAACATCGTTGACGCGCGAGAGTTCTTTAATCTCGTCAAGAACGATCATCCCCTCGCCAAACGCGTCTATAAAGACTGGATCAAGATGCTCTCGGAGTGGTTTGAAATGGTTCAAGATATCCTCTCTCCCGAAATCTTCACCCTCACCGGAGGCGTTATGAAGAGCAAGGACCTCTTCCTGGAAGATCTCCGCCGTGCCTGCCCCAATTCCAACATTCAGGAATGTGCTTGCGGCCAAGAGGCCGGACTTATCGGTGCGGCCGTGTTCGGCTTCCAAAAAGCTTTGCAGTAATCCCCCAAAACGTTCATCTTGAGGCCTGGTCAACCAGGCCTTTCTTTTGGTTCTAGATATCTTTATGAAATAACAAACATTCTTCGCGAGGGCGAATTCGTCAGAAGAAGGTTCTCGGTATCGCATTTTGCGCACCAGCAACTGTTCCGCCGAGCAAATCTTGTTCTACGTAATCGCCCTGATCTTTTAACAATTAAAGGGATTTCTGCCGGAGATTTCCGGAAATTTTGGTAAAAGAAAACCACGGTTTTGAAGCCGTGGTTTTCGTTTCGTTGGAGGAGATTAGAATTTGCGGTTTGCAAACGCGCGGACGCCGAGGTATTCGGCTTCTTCGCCAAGCTCTTCTTCGATGCGGAGGAGCTGGTTGTACTTAGCCATACGGTCGGTACGGGAAGCGGAACCGGTCTTGATCTGTCCAGCGTTGACGGCGACGGCGAGGTCGGCGATGGTCGCATCTTCGGTTTCGCCGGAGCGGTGGGAGACCATGCAGGTGTAGCCGTTGCTCTGGGCGAGGCGGATGGCGTCGAGGGTCTCAGTGAGGGTGCCGATCTGGTTGACCTTGATGAGGATCGAGTTGCCGATGCCTTTGATGATGCCTTCGCGGAGGATCGAGGGGTTGGTGACGAAGAGGTCATCGCCAACGAGTTGGATCTTCTTGCCAAGGCGATCGGTGAGCTTCTTCCAGCCTTCCCAATCGGATTCGGCGAGGCCGTCTTCGATGGTGACGATGGAAGGATATTCCGCGACCATGGATTCGAGATAGGCGATCATTTCATCGGTGGTCTTCTTGCCTTCGCCAGACTTGACGAGGTTATAGACGCCATTGCCCTCATAGAATTCGGAGGAAGCGACGTCCATGCCGAGGAAGATTTGCTCGCCGAGCTTATAGCCGGCTTTCTCAACCGCTTCAGCGATGAGGCGGAGCGGCTCTTTGTTGCCGTCCTTGCAGCTCGGGGCGAAGCCACCTTCGTCGCCGACGCCGGTCTCATAGCCATGGCCTTTGACGACCTTTTGGAGGGCGTGGAAGATTTCGGTGCCCGCACGGAGCGCTTCACGGAAGCAGGGGAAGCCCGCGGGGATGATGAAGAATTCCTGGAAGTCGACGGTGGACTGCGCGTGGGCGCCGCCGTTGATAACGTTCATGCAGGGAGTCGGGAGGACTTTGCCGTTGGTGCCGCCGATATAGCGATAAAGCGGCATGTGGAGGGATTCGGCAGCGGCGCGGGCGACGGCGAGGGAAACGCCGAGGAGCGCGTTGGCGCCGAGGTTGGACTTAAACGGGGTGCCATCGAGTTTGAGCATCGCGCGGTCAATGCCGACTTGGTCGGTGACTTCCATGCCTTCGACGACCGGTGCGAGCTTCTCGTTGACGTTGGCGACGGCCTTAAGGACGCCTTTGCCGAGATAGCGGGTCTTGTCGCCATCGCGGAGTTCGAGAGCCTCGCGTTCGCCGGTAGATGCGCCGGAAGGAACGATGGCGCGCGCTTTGACGCCATTGTCGAGGGTGACTTCGACTTCGACGGTGGGGTTGCCACGGCTATCGAGTACTTCGCGGCCGTGGACTTTGGTGATCTTTGCCATTCAATTATCTCCTAAAAAGATTTCGCATAAGCGATTGCCTTATTTTAACGCCAATTAAAGTCAATTGGAAATGCTTCGCGTTGCGTGTGCGCATAAATAAAGATAAACCTCTATTTTTGGCTTTCATTTTGGGCTCGTTACGTCCACAATAACGGAGAAAGGAGATAAACCAGAATGAGAAAAGCTTCTAAGATCCTCTACTTAGTCAGCATGATTCTGAGCTTCGTCGGCGTCGCGCTTTGGGCCATTATTGGCCTCGTTCTCCTCATCGGTGGCATCGCTGCCGCCGCGAACGGAAGCGGCGATGAAGCCGTCGCTGCAGCTGCCGCAGGTGTCGGCTCTTCGATCTTCATGATCATCGCCGCCGTCCTCTGCTTGGTCCTCGCGATCGTTTCTCTTCGTGCCCGTGCTGGCAGGGTGTCCAACAAAGTCGCTTTGGTCTTCGGCATCATCGGCATGGTCGCCTATGGCTTTGGTGGCCCACTTCTTGTCGGCGCCATCCTCGGCATGGTCGCGGATAACCAAGGTCAGCCCGCCTAAGCAAGCCTAATCCAGAATGCCCTCGAAGCGTGAGCTAAGAGGGTTTTTCTTTTGCACGAGGAAACAAATGATTAGATAATCATCATTATGGAGAAAGCAGCGCGCATCCTTTCCACGGTTGGCTTTGTGTTCCTGGTGATGGAACTTTCTTCCTATCTCCTGGTGACCGCTATTTTCGCGATTCCCGCCATATTGCAAAGCTACGACGAATCCATGACCGTCACCGCGGTTACCCTCGCGATCATCTTCGGCATTTTGTCGGGACTTGCGATCATCGCCCTCCCTGCAGCAATCGTCGGCAAAAATAAGCTCTATGACGCCCCGGGGGAAGGGTCTGGCGCACTTCTTTTCTCTGGCATCTTATCCTTCAACGCCTTCCTTATCCTTTCCGGCATCTTCGGCATGAAAGCAAGGCATGAAATTCAAAGAAAGGAGTAAAACTCAATGGAATTCAAGAAACTCATCAACGAACGTTTCTCCTGCAAGAAGTTCTCCACAAGAAAAGTGGAAGAAGAGAAACTTCAAGCCATCCTCGAGGCGGGCAACCTCGCCCCGACCGCCGTTAACGCGCAGCCCTACCGCGTCTATGTCTTGGAAAGCCCCGAGGCTTTGGCTAAACTCGACGCTTTGACGCCCTGCCGTTATAACGCGCCGACGGTGCTGCTCCTCGTCTATGAAGAAAAAGAAGAATGGAAGAACCCGCTCCAAGTAGGAATCCATTCTGGCGTCGAGGACGTCTCCATCATCGCCACCCACATGATGCTCGCGGCCAAAGACGAAGGCATCGACTCCTGCTGGATCAACTATTTCGGCAATGACGCCTTGGAACAGGCTTTTGGCCTCCCCTCCACCGAGCATAGCGTCCTCTTGCTCGACTTAGGCTATTCCGATAACTTCGCCCCGCTTCCAAAACACACCCAAAAGAAGCCTCTTAGCGAAATCGTGAAGCGGATCTAAGGTAATCGAAAGTATTTCGCTTCCCTTTTCCATTAAAGGGGGTAAGATAAACTCGCGTCGACGGAGACATGGGGGACGCCTATAGGCCATCCCTTACCACTCCCGAGCTCCTAGGGAAATAACCTAGGCGTGCATTCCCGCGTTAAAGGAATCCCAAAGAGCGTCTCCTTTTCGGAGGCGAAATAAGGTGGTACCGCGTCATTTCGGCGTCCTTATAAGCAGGACGCCTTTATTTATTTTCGGAGGAAGAAACATGAACATCATTTACAAGGGAAATCCCGTGGAAATGCCCGATGAGGCCAATGGCTTCGTCGCCCTTAAAGCACTGGAACCCGAAATCAAGAACAAAGCCCTCGCCTATAAAGTCGGTGAGAACGTCTTTGACCTTAGCCGACCGCTAAGGGAAGGGGAGGAGATCTCCTTCCTTACCGGTGACGAGCCCGAGGGATTCGAAATCCTCAACCACTCCTGCTCCCACTTGATGGCCCAGGCCCTCAAGCACCTCTATCCGGGCGTGCTCTTCGGCTTTGGACCGGCGATTGAAGAGGGCTTCTATTACGACATCGACCTCGGCGACCGCGTCTTGACCGACAAGGATTTCCCCGCGATCGAAGCTGAGATGAAGAAGCTCTCGAAGCAAGCCATCGCCTATAAGAGGAAAGAAATCAGCAAAGAGGAAGCCAAGGAAGTCTTCAAGGACAACCCCTATAAGTTAGAACGCATCGACGAGCTCGAAGGCGGCATCTCCATGTATGAGCAGGGCGATTTCATCGACCTTTGCCGCGGCCCTCACGTTCCGAATACCTCCTATTGCAAACACTTCAAGCTCCTTTCCCTCGCCGGCGCCTATTGGAGGGGAGATAGCAAGAACAAACAGCTCACCCGCATCTACGCCACCTGCTGGCCGAGCGAGGAAGCGTTAAAGAATTACCTCGACATCTTGGAGCGCCGCAAAGCCAACGACCATCGCCGCCTCGGCCGCGAACTCGGCTTATTTATGCTCAGCGAATACGCCCCTGGCATGCCCTTCTTCCTTCCTAAGGGCCAATTGCTCATGAATGAGCTCATTTCCTACTGGAGAAAGATCCACGAAGCCCATGGCTACACGGAGATCACCACCCCGACGATGATGTCCCGCAAGCTCTGGGAAACCTCGGGTCACTGGGACCATTACAAGGAGAACATGTACACGACCAAGGTCGACGATGAAGACTACGCGATCAAACCGATGAATTGCCCCGGCTCCATCTTGGTCTACCAGAATAGCCTCCACTCCTACCGCGACTTACCGCTTCGTTACACGGAGCTTGGCCACGTCCACCGCCATGAAGCCAGCGGCGCCTTAAACGGTCTCTTCCGCGTCCGCGCCTTCACCCAAGATGATGCCCACATGTTCATCCGCCGCGACCAAATCGGCGAGGAAGTAAAGAACATCATGGCCCTCTTTGATGAGGTTTACGCCGTCTTTGGCCTCGATTACCGTATCGTCCTCTCCACCCGTCCCGATGATTACATCGGCGAGGTCGAGTTCTGGAACGAATCCGAAGCCGCTTTGGCAAAGGCTTGCGAAGAATCCGGCCACACCTACACCATCAACGAAGGCGATGGCGCCTTCTATGGACCGAAACTCGACTTCAAGCTCAAAGACTCCATGGGACGCACCTGGCAGTGCGGCACCATCCAGCTCGACGTCAACTTGCCGCACCGCTTCGGCCTCACCTATGTGGATGAAAACGGTGAGAAAGTCGAGCCCGTCATGCTTCACCGCGTCGTGTTTGGCTCGGTGGAACGCTTCATCGGCATCATCACCGAGAACTATGGCGGCGCCTTCCCCACCTGGCTCGCGCCAGTCCAAGTCGCCGTCCTCCCCGTCAATGACGAAGCCCATGGCGAATATGCCGCGAAGGTCATGAAGGAGCTTAAGGCCATCGACGTCCGCGCAGAGCTCTCCCCCGCGAGCGAGAAACTTGGCTACCGCTTACGCCAGGCTCAGGTCAACAAGATCCCTTACACCTTGGTCCTTGGCGAAAAAGAGGCCAGCGACAACTCCGTCACCTACCGCGTCCATGGCGACCCGAAGCAGATCACCATCTCCCTCGAGGAATTCAAGAAACTCATCCGCGAGCACATCGACACCAAGGCTCGTTTCTAAATCGGAAAACTAGGCGTTATCGCAAGATAGCGCCTTTTCTTATACGTTGTATATGGCCATAGTCAAGCCTCCGTAGCGTCCAAGGAGGAAGGGCTATAGCTTTTTTATGGCGGACCACGAAACGTTTGATATCCGATTGGCGAAGAAAGGGAATAAGTCATGAATGAAGACCTTTTAAAAGTCTTTCCGAGGAACAGATTGCCAAGATTAAAGCGTGCAAGAATCAAGAGGAGATTCTAAAGTTCGCCAAAGAAGACGCATCGAGCTCACCAATGAACAGCTTAAGGCTGTTTTTACGTCAAAGTGCTTCGCAACTCCTCCAAGCGCAAGAAACGATAAAAATGGTATATAAGAAAATATACATCCGATATGTTTTTCCCTTGGAATTGCTTTACAATATGGGCATGAGTAAACCCATCGAACCCTATAAATGTGCTTTCTC
>JAFVCC010000057.1 GCA_017479485.1 Bacilli bacterium | reverse complement strand
CTCATCCCGCACGTGCACACATCGAGAACGTCGTTCCAAAAGCAGGCGTTGCATGCGGCGTTATACCCTGGGGCTTCGTTTTCGATTTCGCGCAGCTCTTCCATGGTGATCTCAGGCACTTTCTCTTGAAGAACGGACTTAAACATCGCGAGGCGGTAGAGCTTTTGCCCGAGCGCTTCAAGGCTTAGCCCGTCGTCAAAGAAGTCGAGATCGCGTTCCGCGAGGGAGGAAAAATAATCCTTCAGGTTGCCATAGTGCTCTGCGATGGCGTCAAAGTATTTGAATTGGTAGAGGATGAGCCCTTTCCGCTTCTTGGACTTGATGTAACGGACGTTATCTTCGTCGCTAAGTTCATCCCAATATTCCTCAAATGGAAACTGGGCCTCTTCGCCATTTTCGTTAAGCCCTTTGATGGAAAGGATCATCTGATGGGTGGATGAAGAATTGGTCTCAAACATCCCCTTGCGGATTACGTATTTCATATCTTGCCCCCGGGTTTCCTATAGGATAACCGATTTCCGATTTTCTTGCATAAATAGACATGCCTTTTCACCATATGGATTTGATTCATCGCCACAAAATGGCAGGACACTTCGCGCCTTGCTGGATTATTACTGATGTCTTGCAGTTGCGCCTCCTACGGGATTTAAGACGATTTCCGCTGCAAAACCCCCCTCAATTTGAAAACCCGAACCAGGGGAAATCTGGTTCGGGCAAGAGAGGAGGATGTTTCTCTATTCGATTTTGTTGTCGCGGATGACGCGTTCCTTGAGGCTTTCGGGAACTTCTTCGTAACGGCAGAATTCGCGGTTATAGAAGCCCGAAGCTTGAGTGATGGACTTGAGGGTCGTCGTGTAGTCGATGACTTCCGCTTCGGGGATGAGGGCTTCGATCTCTTGGTTGCCGAAGTCTTTCTCCTCGATGTTTTGGATGCGGGCACGGCGGGTATTGAGGTCGCTTAACACGGCGCCGGTATATTTGGACTCGACGTTGACGAAGATCCTAAGGATCGGTTCAAGGATGATGGGCTTGCACTTCGGGGCTGCGTCGCGGTAAGCAAGGATCGCCGCCATGCGGAAGGCTTGTTCGTTGGAGTCGACCGGATGGTATTTACCATCGAGCAAGGTGCCTTTGACGCCGATGACGGGGAAGCCGGCGAGGACGCCTTTTTGAAGCGCCTCATAGAAGCCTTTTTCAACGGCGGGGAAGTAGTTCTTCGGAACCGCGCCGCCAAAGACCTCTTCGGCGAATTCATTTTCTTCCGCCGGCTCGAAGCGCATCTTGACGACGCCATAGAAGCCTGAGCCGCCGGTTTGCTTGACGTAACGCCCATCGCCTTCCGCCGTGCCTTTGATGGATTCGCGGTAGACGATTTTCATCCTCTCGGTCTCGACGTTGATTTTATAGATGGTTTTGATCTTATCGAGGATGAAGTCGATGTGGGTGTCGCTGACGCCGCCGAGCAAGAGTTGCTTGGTTTCGTTATTGCGGGTGACTTCGACGCAAGGATCTTCCATTTGGATCTTCGCGAGGGCTTGGACCAATTTGCCTTCGGCCGTCTTATCGACCAAGATGGCTTTGTAGATAACGGCGGTCGGGTAGTGGACTGGCTTATATTTGATGATGGCCTTCGGGGAGGAGAGGGTGTCACCATAATGGACGCCTTCGAGCTTCGTGATGGCCGCGATGTCACCGGCGTGGATTTCGGTGATGGGGTCGAGCTTTTTGCCCGTCATCATGAAGAGCGAGGTGATCTTGGTGGTGTTGCCGTTATAGTAGACTTCATCGCCCGCTTTAAGCACGCCAGAGCACACCTTGACGATGTTGATGACGCCAGAATAGGGGTCGACGAGGGTTTTGAAGACATAGGCGCTGAAGGGGGCGTCATCTTCGGTCGGACGAACGACGTCTTTGCCTTCTTCGTCTTGGGCCTCAAGCGGCTTTAAGTCGGCGGGGGAAGGCAAGTATTCGATCATCATGCGGAGCAACGTCTGCACGCCGATGTTCTTTGTCGCACTGCCAACGATGACGGGGGTGATGTCGCCTGCGATGACGCTTTGTTTCAAAGCGGCATTGATTTCGTCGGGGGTGAATTCCTCGCCGGCGAAGAACTTCTCTAAGAGTTCGTCGTTAACCTTCGCGACTTCTTCAACGATGGTGTTATGGAGCTCGAAGACGCGGGCTCTCTTGTCGGGATAGATTTCGGCTTCGACGCATTCTTTGCCGTTATAGACGTGGGCTTTGAGGTCGACTGCGTTAGCAAAGCCGTCGAATTGGTCGTCGTGGCCTAAGGGGTAGCAGAAGGAGATGACGTTGGTGCCGAAGCGCTCGCGGATTTCTTCAAGCAACGCTTCGAAGTCGATGGCTTCCTTGTCCATCTTGTTGATGAAGATGAAGGTCGGGACGCCTTTCTTGCGGAGTTGCTTCCAATGCTTCACCGTGCCGACTTGGACACCGACGGAAGCATCGATGACGAGGACCGCGCCTTTGATGACGCCGGTGACGCCGATGGCTTCGCCAATGAAGTCGTCGTTACCTGGGATGTCGATGATGTTGACCTTATAGTCGTCGAGGAATAACGGGATGACCGAAGCTTGGGTGGAGGTGCCGCGCTTTTGTTCGGTGGCGCTATAGTCGGAGAGGGTGTCCTTGCGTTCGACGGTGCCCTTTTCGGGAATCAATTTCGAGACGTAAGCAAGGGATTCAACAAGGGAGGTCTTGCCGCTTCCTTGGTGGCCAAGGATGGCGACGTTGCGGATATGACGGGAATCGTAGGTAGGCATGAAGGTATCTCCTTAGATGCGGAAGTAGCGCGAATAACGGCCCTTGGTGACGAGTTGGATGCGGCCTTCGCGCAGAAGTTTGGCCAAGGCTTTCTCGATCGTGGCTTTGCTGATTGGATAGAGGATGCGCAGAACCATGGTCTTGGAGATCGGGGTCGCGGAGTCGTTGACGACGCGGAGGACCTTTTCTTCGCTCGTGCAGTCTAAGGCATTGATTTCGTAGATGTAGTCGAGCTTGCGGTAGGCTTCTAAGACGCGGCGCAAGATGAAGGTGACGAAGGCTTCGTAGTTGTTTTCGCTATCGTGCCATCCTTCGGAGGAGGCGCGGAAGGCATCGATGTATTCACCTAGATGCTGCTTCATGAGATAGGAGATGGCGAAGTAATCGTCGATGTCATAGCCATATTTCTTGAGCAGAAAGTGAAGGAGGAGTCGGGAGACCCTGCCGTTTCCGTGGTTATAGGGGTGGATGCACATGAAGTCCAACATGAAGCAGGCGATGAGGACGAGCTTGTTGCACTCTTCGTCTTTCGCACATTCGTTGAACTGATAGATCAAATTGTCGAGCAACTGGGGCACGTACTCCGGCGGAGCGCTGACGAAGATGGTGCGGAAGCTGCCATCGGGAAGGGACTCCTGGATGTAGTTTTGCGAATCTTTGAACTTGCCGCCGAACTCGGGGTTGTAATCCTTATAGATGTAGTAATGGAGCGTGGTGATGAAGCTCATGTCGAGCGTCTGGTATTTGGCGACTTCGGTGATGAGATCGACGGCGTTAAGGTAGCCAAGGACCATGTGTTCCTGAAGGGTCTTGGGCTGAGAAGCGCGTTCGCATAAGACGCGTTCGCGGTCTTCGGCGATGTAGACGTTGCCGATGGCGTTGCTCGCCACGGCGCCGCTGCGATAAGCAATCGCGCGGAGGACGTCGAGCTTTTTCGGCTTCTCGCCCGCCGTTTTCCCCTTGTAGAACTCAATGTTGTTGAGCAAGGAGACGATGTTTGGGGTGTTCAAAGAAAGCACCGCCCCCTTTAAGTCGAATGTCTTCATGTTGTTTTTACCTCGGTGCTAATACTATAAACCGAAAAAAGGAAAAATGCTTCAATTAAGTAAAAAAAGTTAAAAAAGATGGAGTTGACTTTGATTGATATGCAAATTCAACACACCAATTCGGTATTTTCTAGGTTAAAAAGAGCCTTATTCTCGTGCGCGCGATATAAGATATAATGTGAAGTATCTTATGACTCCAAAAGAATTTTCCTTTCATTACGTTTCCGCTCATGAACTTGATGTCGCAAGCGGAACCGCCACGCTTCATATCGACTTTCTTCAAGGCGAGGGGGTCCACATTTACTTGGAACCCTGCCCCAAAGACCTCATTGAAATCGAGGAAACTCCCGTCTTAACGCCTTTTCCTGTAGTAGAGGTGGAAGACGGAATCGAAGTGGATATTGGCTATAGCAAGCTTCACGTTGGCTTTGATTTGAGTTTTAAGTTGATTCGCGAGGGCACATCTTTTACCGTTCGTCACGAAAAAGACGGAGAGGACTATCGCCTGCGCTTCCCCTTACCGGAAGCCACCCGCATCTATGGCCTTGGCGATAAATTAGCGCCCCTCAACCGCCGTGGCTACCGCTATCGGAACTGGAACACCGACGAATCCAAGGTTCAGCACGAATGGTCACATAGTTTGTATAAGTCCCTCAATTACCTTTTGCTGAACGAAGAAGGAACCTTCCTTGGGCTCTATTTTCCTTCCACTTTCCCCTATACCTTCGACCTCGGCAAAACCAAGCTCGATGAACTCGAAGTCGTCGCGGAGAAGGGCTACCTCGACCTTTATCTTTTTTGTGGCAAAACCCCAAAAGAAATCACTTCTTCCTAT
>JAFVCC010000056.1 GCA_017479485.1 Bacilli bacterium | reverse complement strand
CCGCGTCTTCATTTTGAAATTGCGTGATGATGACGTGCAGTATTTAAACGTTACCTCCCTCCACAAAGTCGATCATTGCACCATCTCGGAGTTCTACCAGAAGTTCCCGATCGCCGAACAAAAGAAAGTCATCAACTGGATTAATGCCGTCGCCGATCCAACCACCCAAGCCCCGGATTACCTGGAAACCGATATCCAGGAGACTCATACCCGCAGGCAGTATTTCTCCATGCTCCAACTCGAAGCCGTGGACTTTGATAAACAGATCATCCACCTGCAATCCTACCTGCTTAAATACATGGCCTCCTCCAAAAACGACGGGGGCAACAACCATGGCCTTTCGACGATGAAAGAAGTGGGGGAAGCCCTCGCTGCGATGGCTTCTCGCCGCGGCTTAACGATGGTATTCCGTTTCGCCTATAAGAAGATTACCGATAAGGACAAAGAGATTGAGCCCTTGGCTTTCAATCAGTTTAAGAATGCGCTGTTCCCATTCTTACAGGGCAAACGCTACTTGCTTCAGGCTTCGGGAAACGAATTGGTGTTCTGCGATCTCCGCATCGAGGAGAAAGCCAAAGGCGTATACCTCGTTCGCTCTTGTCTTAATGCCATCAATCGTTACCTTGCTTTAAATGGCATGTCCTCCCAAATCGAAGTTCGCGTGGGCGTCGCTGAGCATCGCTTTTTCCAAAAAGAACCCGACCAAATCATCGATAACGCGCGCCGCCTCGCTGTCGAGGCCTTCGCCGATAAGGGCTCGACGTTATGGTATGAACGGGGCAGGAAGTCCTATAACGCCGCCGATGATAATTCCTATCGCACCGAGGTCGAGCGCATCATCTCCGAAAAGAAACTCCGTTACAAGTTCCGTCCGGTCTTTGCCGTCTCCAAAGGCAAAACGATGGGATATCTTGCCAAGGCCGAACCCATCGAAACCTACTTCGACTCGATGGAGGACCTCAAGGATTATGCGATGCGCACCGAAGACGACCGCAACCTCTTCCACACCGTCGCGAAAGAAACCATCCAACGCTTCCTTTCCGAGCGACCTAGTGACGATCAATGTCTCTTCTATTCGGTCCGTCTCACGGAGCGCGGATATATGCTGCTTACCTTCGCCCGACTTCCTGGCGCGAGGAACGCCCACCTCGTTCTCACCTTCAACGAGGCGGATATCTCCTCCCATCTCGACCGTATTGCCGACGATGGCATCATCTCCGACATGCGCGCGATTAAGGCCAAAGGCTATGAAGTGGCGCTTTGCTTGAATTCCAATCAGCTTCAGCTGCCGAGCAAAGTCTATGGCGCATTCGATTACTTCATCTGCTCGTTCGCCTTTGAAAACGCCAGCGCCGAAGGATCCTCGACGCGCCTTCGTTCGCACCTCCATACGCTGGTTGAAAAGCTGCTCAAATACAATAAGCCCATCATTGCCTCGGATTTCGATGGCTGGCCCGCGGTCGAGCTTATGGTCCGTTCGGGACTAGAGTACATCTCGTCGGAGTCCTTCGCCCCGTATGACGTGATGATGAACCCCATCAATCCCAAAACCATCAAACGCGTTAAGGACATGAAGTCCTGATGCGCGTATAGTAATAACGCTTCAAAAGAAAAGAGAAAAACTATGGCTAAGATTCAAAACAAAAACGACGCGATTACCCCGCGCGACGAAGACTTCGCGCAATGGTACACCGACGTGTGCCGCAAAGCGGAGCTCATGGACTATTCCTCCGTCAAAGGGTTTATTGATTACCTGCCTTATGGCTATGCCATCTGGGAACGCATTCAGGCCGAACTCGATCGCCGCTTCAAAGATAACGGCGCCGAGAACGTCTACTTGCCGATGATTATCCCTTCTTCCCTCTTCAACAAAGAGAAAGAACATATCGACGGCTTTGCGCCAGAGACCCTCGTGGCCACTCTCGGCGGCGGCGAGACGCTCTCCGACCCCTTGATCATCCGTCCGACCTCCGAGGTGCTTTTCTGCGACCTCTACAAGAAACTCATCTCTTCCTACCGTGACCTCCCCAAGGTTTATAACCAGTGGTGCTCGGTCGTCCGTTGGGAGAAGACCACTCGTCCCTTCCTCCGCGGTTCGGAATTCCTCTGGCAGGAAGGACACTGCCTCTTCGAGACGGAAGAGGAAGCTCGCGGCAATGCGATGACCATGCTTGGCGTCTATGATGAGGTGGGGCGCGATGTTCTCGCCATCCCCTTCGTCAAAGGCCGCAAGACGGAACATGAGAAGTTTGCGGGCGCGGTTGCGACTTACACCATCGAGGCGTTGATGCACGATGGCAAGGCGCTGCAAGCGGGCACGACACATTATTTTGGGCAGGGTTTTGCGGAGAAATTTGGCATTCGTTACCTTGGCCGTAGCAATAAACTCGAGGTCCCGCATCAGACTTCCTGGGGCGTTTCGACCCGTCTCATCGGCGCGGTCATCATGGTCCATGGCGACGATAATGGACTTGTTCTACCTCCCGCCGTCGCCCCGATTCAAATCGTCATCGTTCCGGTTCGTCAAGAAGCCGAAGGCGTCCTTGAAGGCGCGAAGAAGATCGAGGCGAGCTTGAAGGCTTTGGGCTACCGTGTCAAAGTCGACGATTCCGACCATACGCCTGGCTGGAAGTTTGCCCAATGGGAAATGAAAGGCGTGCCGTTACGTATCGAGCTCGGCCCTCGTGATCTCGCCGAGAATAAAGTCGTCCTTACCAAGCGCGTCAACGGCGAAAAGAGTTTCGTCCAAATCGACGAGCTTCCGAATTTGATTCCCGGTATCCTTAGCGCCATCCACGAAGCGATGTATGCCAAAGCGAAGGATCAGCTCGACCATAGCGTCGTCGATGTCGATAACCTCGAGGACCTCAATGCCGCGTTAAATAAAGGCGGCTATGCCCGCATGGCGTTCTGCGGCGAGGCGGAGTGCGAATTAAAGATCAAAGAACTCACCAAAGGCGGCACTGCACGCGCCATTTATAAGGAAGAGGTACCCGAAGGAACCCTCTGCCCAGTGTGCGGCAAAAAGGCCACAATGATCGTTTACTTTGCAAAAGCTTATTAAAACTCTTGGATAGTTTGCGCTCATTGTTGTATATTTAGTCCTCGACGGAGACATACCCAAGAGGCCGAAGGGGACGGTTTGCTAAACCGTTAGTGGTCGCAAGGCCAGCGAGGGTTCAAATCCCTCTGTCTCCGCCATCATGGCTAACTCAAGGGTTCGGTGCATCCGAACCCTTATTTCTTGCCTAAAGGCAATCTACGAATAGAATAAAGGTCAGTTATGAAAAACCGCATCACGTTGTTTAAGAAAAATACCTCGATGAATACGAGGGCGTTTGTTGGCTTCACGGTGTTTGACGTGATCCATGTCGTCTGCGCGGTGGCTCTATTGATCTATGCATATAGCTCAGACCCCGTATTGGACCTCCTCGCGGCCCAATGCGGTACGGAGATTGTGTTCTCGTTGCTCTTAGTGGCGTTCATTGCTTCCTTGGCCGAGCATAACGAGCACCATGATTCCTTCCATGCCCTCTATACCTTCGCATGGCTCACGGCTTTAGCGAGTCTTCTTATTCCTTCGAGTTTCTCCATTCCTGAGCTCTCCAACGTCAATTGGACCAACCATTCCGAAGCGTTGGTGGTTACGTTAGACATCGCATACATCGTCTGCATTTTGGCGGCCTTCGTGTGTACCTTCATTACTTCTTTTGTCTCGAAAAGAAATAAGACGTGGAATCGGTTGATCCACGTCTCGATGATTTTGGTGCTGATTTCCGTACCGTTAGAAATCTGCTCGGTTCTTCTCGTGGGCGAGCATCAAATGACGATGATTTTCGAATCGATTAAGGCGCTCGCACCGATCGTTCCTGCGATTCTTAGCTTGACCCTTTGGAAGAACGACGAATTCCGGAATAGCTGAGGCTTTATTCTGCCTTGGGCTCGATATTGATCTCGCCGATAGCCTCGGCGATTTTTTGTTGTAAGCCAAGCTTAGCCAGACGCGACCCCTCAAGGATTGTGGCTTCAAAGGTTTCGGCTTGGGATTTGCCATGGCACTTCAAGACGAGCTTCTTCGCACCGAGCAACGGCGCGCAGGCTTTTTGAGCGTGGTTGAAGGGCTCCTTGACTTTCTTTAGCCCCTTAAGTTGAAGGAGCGCGCCGAGTTTGGTGAAGATATTGCGGTATAAAGCGGCTTTGAATAAATCGGAAATGAAATAAGCGCCTTCTTCTAAGGACTTAAGGAAGACGTTGCCCGCAAAGCCATCGCAAACCACGATATCGGCTTCGTCTTTGAGCACGTGATCGCCTTCGACGTTGCCAACAAAATTGAGGCTTGTCTGTTTTAAGGCCGCATAGGTTTCTTTGACGAGTTCATTGCCTTTGCCTTCTTCTTGTCCTACCGAAAGCGTGGCGACGCGTGGGGATGCGATGCCAAGCAACTTGAGATAGGCGTCCGCCATGAGGGCGAACTGAACGAGATATTCGCATTTGCAGTCCATATTCGCGCCGGCGTCGACGAGGCGGACGAAATTGCCTCCACGCGTCGGTAAAGTGGCAAGCAGCGCGGGACGGCCAACGCCAGGAAGGCGGCCGATGCGCAAGACGGTGCCGGTAAGCAATGCGCCGGTAGGACCAGCGGAGACCATCGCGTCGATGTCGTCGCGGCGGCGAAGCGTTTCAAAGCATAACGCCATCGAGGAATCGGGTTTCTGCTTGATGAAAAGGGAAGGGTGGTCGGTATTGAGCACCGCCACGTCGCTATGGATGATTTCAACGCGCTTAGGGTCGATGTGGTGGGCGGACAACGCTTTTTCGATGTCTGGCTTTGGTCCGACAAGGATTAGTTCAAGGTCGCTTGCTTTCTCTAGTGCCCCCATCGCGCCTTCAAGTACGGCTTTTGGGGCGTTATCGCCACCGAGTGCATCGACGAGTATTTTCATGAAATCGTCTCCTTCTATATTTCGTTACTATTACGCGCAATCCGCGTGCGCCTATGTTAAGATTATGCGCATGTTTGAAGAAGATGTGGAAAACAAATTGATCAATTACTTGAACCACGCCAGGGATAACGAACTCGAAATCATGGCGTCGACCGAGTGCGTTTGCCTTCATTGCGGCGAATATTTTTCTGCTCGCGAAGTCCATTTCTGGGAAGAGCATGACCATGCTTTATCTGGCCGTTGCCCCAAGTGTGGGCTGCCTTTTCTCGTTGGTGATGCCTCGGGGTTATCCTTAGAGAAAAAGGATGTCGAACCCATAGTGGTGCAAATGGCTTCAAAAGAAAATTCACCTGTGATTTGCGGGGCAATTAAGCAATTTTGTCTCGATTTTCAGGCGGGGAAGCTAGATGTAACCAACCTCACTTACGCTACTCAATATGAGTCTTACCTACGTTTCCTGGACTCCACGCTTCATGACACAAGCGCGACTTACGCCCTCGCGAGGCTCTATGTCGAAGGCTCCGTCGCGACGAAGGCGAATCCCGATACCGCGTTACGCTATTTTGAAGATGACGCGCTAAGCTATGACGGAAATTCCTTCTATCAAGCGGGGCTCATTTATTTGACTCGCAATACCGATAAGGACGACAAGAAGGCCTTCGAATGTTTCGCTAAGGCTTCCGCGTTAGGCTCGCTGGAAGGATCTATGTACGTAGGCTTGTTCTACCTCCATGGCAACGCGGTGAAAGCGGATGAGGATTTTGGCCTCAATGTGCTGCTTTCGGTCATCGGGAATTTCTATAGCCGCGCGTTGACGGAACACGTTGGCTATCCGGAATTTGCTTTTTGTTCATTCCATATCGGGCTTTGCTTTGACGAAGGGATGGGCGTTCGTTCGTCCGCCGCACGTGCCGCCCATTATTGGCTCATGACCATTGCGGCGTTAGGACAAATTGAAGAAAGCCAGCTGGAATTGCTTCCGTGGATTCCCGAATTCTACGAACGCTGGCAGAAGATCCGCGACGCCAACAAAGACGCTGCCGATACACCTTTATTTGACGAAGATACGTTCTTCGAATCGTTTTCGGAGCAGCAGGACGTCACTTCATTAAAATTCTTAAACTACATGAATTATTCTGAGGACGAGGGCACGCTTCGCTTTGGAATTTCTTCCTCCGCCCCTATGCTTGTGCTGGATACGGGAAGTTCTTGCTTCGCTTTGCTTAAGGACACCGAATGGGAGATGACAAACGTGAAATTCGAGCGCTTTTCCCTGGACAACGTGTTCAACCGTTTTGAATTCGTGAGCCAGGACGTGGTCCGCTTTGTGATGGACGACCCCATCGCGGGACCGAAAACCGTCGTCGAACTTCGCTTTGAACCTTTGCCCGAAGAAGAATCTGGAGACGCAGAGTGACCGCATTAACGCCGTTAAAAAAACATCGACACAAAGTGGTCTTAGCTCCGATGCTTAAGGCTGCGGAATGCACTTGCGAACTCATCATCCCTTTTTTGGTTCGCGCGATTATCGATGATGGCTTGACCCAAGGCGGTTCGCATTACCAAGACCATGGTTTTGTGCTGATGATGTGTGGCGTCATCTTCGGCTTATCGGTGTTTGGCTTTGCCAGTACGATGCTGGCCCAATATGTTGCTTCTGCGACTTCGACGGCGTATTCCTTCGCTTTGAAGCGCATCCTCTTTGACCAAATCGGCCGACTGAGCCCGTTGCAACTTGAAAAATATGGGAAGTCGAAAGCCCTGAATCTCGTCAACACGGCATCTTTCTCTCTCCAAACGGGCGTTCAGATGTTTATGCGCCTATTGGTCCGCGCGCCATTCTTGGTTATCGGCGCGATTATCGCCGCGTTCGTGGTGAATGTTTATGCCGGGTTCATCGTCCTTGGTGCCTTGATCCTTTGCGCGTTGGTGATTTTCTTTGTCGTGAAGAGAACCCCGAAGGAATATACCGCCTTGATGAACGAGCTCGACGCCATATCAACCTTAGGCGATGACTTAATCGTCGGTTCTCGCGTCGTCCGCGCGTTCAACAAGCAAGAAAGCGTCTCCCAGGAATTCAAGGAAGAATCCGAACGATATCGTCGCCAGGCGCTTCGTCTCTCCCGCATCAACGCCTTCATCAACCCGTTAACGTTCGGCCTGGTGAATCTCGCGGTCGTATTTATCCTTTATCTTGGCTCCTTCGCCTATGAGAACACTTTGATCTCGGTCGGATCCATCGTTGCTTTGATCTCCTTCTTGACCCAGGCGTTAAATGCGTTGATTCAGTTTACGCGCCTCGTTACCTCATTCTCTAAAGCGTACGCAGATAAGAAGCGTGTTGACGCATTTCTATCCATCGAACCGGACATCGTCGATGGGCAGCGGAGCGTAGAGCCTCCCGTGCAAGAAGGCGAGCCCCTTTATGAGCTACGCGACGTCGATGTCAGCTTCGGCGGCGAGAACTATGCTCTTGAAGATATTTCCATCCGCGTGAACAAGGGCAGCTCCATCGGCATTTTCGGCGGTACGGGATCAGGCAAATCGACGCTGATTTCATTATTGCTCCGCTTCATGGATCCGGTGCATGGAACGATTTGTTTCCATGGCCACGATATCCGCGAAAGCAAACTTGATGCCGTGCGGAAGGAAGTGGCGATCGTCAGCCAAAAGCCTCAACTTTTTAAAGGGACCGTACGGAGCAATTTAACTCTTGCGGAATCCTATTCGGACGAGCAGATCAACCAAGCGTTAAAAGATGCGCTCGCCTATGATTTCGTCTACGCCAAAGAAGCGGGGCTTGATAGCGTCGTGCAAGAAGGCGGGTCGAATTTTAGCGGCGGACAGAAGCAACGCCTCCTCATCGCTCGGGCTTTGCTCGCTTCTAGGCAAGTCCTCATTCTCGATGATGCGACTTCCGCTTTGGACTATAAGAGCGATTTAACGGTGCGGCGTAATATCCAAAAACGGAGGGGTTTGACGACGATTTTGGTATCTCAACGTGCGACGTCGATCAAAGACTGCGACACCATTTACGTCTTGGACAAAGGCCGAATCGTCGGCGAAGGAAGACATGAGAAACTCCTTCAAGATTGCCCCATCTATAAAGAAATATACGAAGCGCAGGTGAAGCAACAATGAAACAGTTCAAGATGCTCTATCCATATCTTCGTTCCAGCAAGCCACAGATCGTGGTTGCGTTCTTATTCGCTGCGATTTCGGTGTTCTTCAAGATGTCGATTCCGTTCTTGACGGGGTTAGCCATCGACCAAATCCGTGGGGGCAATTTAGATCTTTCGTTGCATCTCATTCTGATGGGCGGATGCTTGGTTTTCGGGGCTTTGTTCCGTTATCTTTTTGACTGGTTCACCGCCTATGTCGCCCAGCGCGCCGTGAAACAAATGAGAGATCAACTCTTCGACGCATTAAACGCGGTTCCCGTCTCTTATCTAGATACCCATTACCATGGCGATTTGCTGCTGCGTCTTGTCAATGACATCGAGAATGTCCAAAACGGTCTGATTACGGGCGCAGGAGCGTTATTCGAGGGAATCGTTCAGGCTTTGGTCACCGTCGGTTTCATGTTCGCGCTAAATTGGCTTTTGGGCTTGACGGTCGTTGCTTTGACGCCGATCTCTGTTTTGGTTTCCCGCACGATTTCTTCGCAAAACTCCCGCCATTTTAAAAAACAAAATGCGTGCCTTAGCGCTTTGTCCAACCATTCTTTGGAGACGTTAAACAATATTGAAGTCATCCATTCCTATGGCCTATTCCAACAACAAAGTGCCGTCTTTGACGATTTGAACGATCAATACCGTGGCTCAACGTTCAAGGCCATGTTCGCGGCCTGTTGGATTAATCCAGCGACACGCCTTGTGAACAATTCCATCTATGGAGCCGTCATCGTCCTTGGCGCCTGCATGCTGCTTTGGAGCGAGGCCTTTGCATTTACGGGAACTGTCTTTACGGTGGGTATGCTTTCTTCTTTCCTCACCTATTCTTATCAATATATGACTCCGTTCAATGAGATCGCCGATGCGATGACTGAGGTTCTATTTGCTTTCACGGCTTTGCGCCGCGTGGATGAAGTAATCCACGAGACGAAAGACATCGACGAAGGAGCCACGCCTTTAGGAACGGTGGTGGAGCACCTCGAAGCCAAGGACATCCATTTCTCCTACGATGGTAAACGCACCATCATCGATGGGTTTGACCTCGACATCTACAAAGGGCATAAGATCGCCCTTGTTGGGACGACAGGGTGCGGCAAGACCACGCTGATCAACCTGTTAATGCGCTTTTATGATCCTCAGCAGGGCGGATTCTATTTCAACGGAGTACAAGGACAAGACGCCGCGAAGAAGGAAATCCGTTCCCACGTTGGCATGGTGCTCCAGGAAACGTGGCTCCGTCATGGAACCATCGCGGAAAACATTGCTTATGGCAAAGAAAATGCGACGAGAGAAGAAATCATCGCCGCGGCAAAGAAGGCCCACGCGGACGAATTCATCCGCCGCTTGGAAAACGGTTATGACACGGTTATTTCGGCTACCTCGGGATTATCCATGGGCGAGAAACAGCTTCTTTGCGTTGCCCGCATCATGCTTATCGAACCGGAAATTGTGCTGCTCGACGAAGCGACATCAAACATCGACTTGCGCACCGAGTTACAGCTCGCGGATGCATTTGATGAGTTGATGCGCGGAAAGACGTCTTTGGTCGTCGCTCACCGCCTATCGACCATCCGTAACGCCGACCACATCGTCGTGATGGATCAAGGCAAAATCATTGAGCAAGGTAACTTTGCTCAACTGATGGCGAAAGGCGGTTTCTTTGCCGAACTCTATAACGCTCAGTTATCGTGAGCTACCACCGTGGCTCGCGGCATAATCCCATGGGACGATAACGCTTGGCCAGGATAAGTTTTGGTCCCTTTCCTCGTTCAATTGTCTCGCCATGTCCGCAAGGGAAGAAACCGTGGTTAAGGAAAAATTGTTTCGCCTCGACATTCCCTTCTTCTAGATAGAGCGCGAAGGAACTATTTTTATAACGCGCGAATAGGCTATGAAGAAATTCGTCGCCAAGGCCTTTACGCTGATGGGCGGCCTCAATAAAGAGAGCTTTAATGATGGTCAAAGGTTCCCCACGATATCCCATTTCTTCAAGAATGACGTTGGATTTGGAGTAGCGGTGGGACAAAGGAAAGAACTCATCTTCCATGCTGTGGGAGACGGTTGCAAAGCCGATCACGCCTCGTCGGGATTTCATCACATAGACGCTTCCAGACCGGATTTCTTCAAGTAGCCCATCCAGAATCCAGTTTCTCCGTTCCTCTTCGATTTTCGCCCCCTCCTCCTGAGTTTCCAAAGCAGAGGAGAAACACGAGACGACGCCGGCATAATCGCTTTCTTTAGCAACGACAATGGTCCAGGAATCCATATGCCCATAATCTTAGACCATTTTTCATAAAGGTTGAGGTCAAGTCCTATTTTTCACTTGTTGATTCAAGTAGAATCAAATATACGGTATCCCATGGCCATTTGTTTCACTTACAAAAAACGTTCTTCCGCTTCCGAAATCACTCTTTTTGCTTCGGAAGATCGTCAGGCAGAAGACTATCGTTCCTTGCTAAAACAAGTGGGCCAGTTCGAATTGCTCTATCTATCCCGTTCCCACCATGTTCATCCCTTTGGACATAAAGAGACTAAGGCGGAAACTGACCTTCGCACGAAATTCGACATCAATAAATGGAACCTTATCGCAGCAGAATATGACGTTAATGCCCGCGATGGCTTCGCGAGCGTTTTCCTCGTAAATAAAGAGAACAAAGACCTCGCCTTCGTCATTGAAATGACGGGGTATCAACTTGTTGATTCGGTGTTTGGAGAATGGGCGATTGAAGATGAATTCGGCGGAGTCATTACCCAAAGCGAAGCATT
>JAFVCC010000055.1 GCA_017479485.1 Bacilli bacterium | reverse complement strand
GCATTTTTATTTAAAAAGTGGTATTATTTCACTGACAAATTTAAATTCTGGAACTGAAATTGGTATTATTTCACAGACAGAAAGACACAAGTTTGATCAGCCGGTATAAACCGGCTTTTCTTGTGGCAGGGGTGGAAGGAATCTCCATTGCCCTCGACCGCGACGGGTTATGAAGGCGTGGATAAATACCCGGTAGGCTGGACTTTACCTAATCTTTACAATAGAAAAGGCGTTCTCTTTACACACTTTTGATATATTTAAGCGCGGAGGCAAACGAACATGATTTTCTATGTGGAAGACGATCAGGAAATCCGCAACCTGATCTTGTATACGCTCCATGCGTCTGGCTTTAAAGCGATGGGTTTTAACGACGCCACCGCCTTATATGACAAAATAAGCGAAACGAAGCCCGAACTGATCATGCTCGACATCATGCTGCCCAAGGAAGATGGCCTGTCGATATTAAGACGATTAAAGGAGGAAGGCTCCACGAAGACCATTCCCGTCATTTTGGTTACCGCCAAGGGGAGCGAATACGACAAGGTGACCGGCTTGGAGATGGGCGCGGACGACTATCTGGTAAAGCCTTTCGGCATGATGGAGATGGTTGCTAGGATCAAAGCCCTCCTCAGGAGGACAAAACAGGAGGGGCATGTCATGGAAAAACTCGTCAACGGCCCTATCCGTATCGACGAAAACAGGCATATGGCTTTCGTCGGGGGTGACGTTTTGCGCTTAACCCTGAAGGAATACGATTTGCTCAGGCTCTTCCTTTCCGGCACCGACCGCGTCTATACCAGAGAAAGTCTGCTGGAAGAGGTCTGGGGAGAGTCGTTTATAGGCGAAAGCAGGACCGTCGACGTCCATATTGGCACCCTTAGGACGAAACTAGGGGATGCGGGAAGCCTGATCGAGACCGTGCGCGGCGTCGGCTACAAGATGGTGAAGGCATCATGAAGAAACGTATATTCGCCGCGATTTTCATCGTTTCCCTGTCTCTGATCGTACTTATCACGGGCATTCTTACCGCTATCTATTATTCCTCTTATTCCTCCACCCAGCTCTCCAAACTCCAAGAGGAGTCCCAACTCGTGATTCGTGGGGTAGAACTCAACGGCAAAAGCTTTTTCGACGGGATGAAGTTCGACCAATACCGCGTCAGCTGGATCGAGACGGACGGCGACGTCATTTACGATTCCTCGTCCAACGGCGGCGGATTGGAGAACCACCTGGAAAGGGAAGAGGTCCAGGAAGCCATCCAAACGGGTTATGGCGAGGCAAAAAGGTATTCGGCAACGATACTGGAGGAATCCATTTATGTCGCCTACAAGATCGAAGACGGGTCGATCGTTCGCCTTTCCTGCGTCCAGGATAGCGTGTTTTCGCTCGTAGTTTCCACGCTGTATCCGCTTTATTATGTCGCGTTCGGTTGCCTGGTGGTCGCGTTGATTCTCGCCTTCGCCTTGTCGAAGATGATCATCGACCCCCTCAACAAACTGGATCTCGAAAACGCGTCCGCGAACAAGGCCTATAAGGAAATCCAACCTTTGCTAACCCGTATCGAGTCGCAGAGAAAGCAGTTGATCGTCGACAAGGAAAAGATCGAAAAGACTTCGCTGCTACGTCAGGAGTTCACCGCCAACGTAACCCACGAGATGAAGACCCCGTTGCACGTGATCGCTGGCTATAGCGAACTGATGAAGGAAGGCCTTATCAAGGAAGAGGACGTCCGCCTCTTCGCCTCCAAGATCTACGTGGAGAGCTATCGCCTGACCAAACTCGTCGACGACATCCTGGAACTTTCAAAACTCGACAACGGGTTGCTCGATGAACAAAAGCAGGAGATTTCCCTCGACGCCATTGTCAAAAACGTCGTGGATTCCCTTTCGGACGAGGCAACGAAAAAAGGGATTTCCATCAAAACCAAACTTGATTCCGTCATCCTCTTTGGAGCACCCAACATCATCTATAGCCTCGTCTACAACCTCGTCGACAACGCGATCAAGTACAACAAGCAGGGAGGGGAGATCGACGTGGTCGTGGAAAACGTCTCCTTCCGTCCGACGCTGACCGTGACCGATACCGGCATCGGGATTCCCTCCGATCAACTCGACAGGGTTTTCGAAAGGTTCTACCGCGTCGACAAGAGCCGCTCCAGGGAAGTCGGCGGAACGGGTTTGGGACTATCGATCGTCAAGCACGCTGCCATGGTCCACGATGCGGAAATCCAGGTGAAGAGCACCCTCGGCGAAGGCTCGACCTTCACGGTGCTTTTCTGAATTTACACAGATTTTGCATTGCCGCGGTAACACGTTTTACATTGGCGAAATAAGGTATCCACGGAGGTAAGAATCCGTGGATATTTTCAATGTATTAGCCTTTATCGGCGGCATCTCCTTATTCCTCTTCGGGATGAACGCCATGGGCAAAAGCCTCGAGAAGGCGGCGGGAGGAAAACTCAAGACCGTCGTCTCCAAGATGACGAGCAATCGCTTCGTCGGATTGCTCACCGGACTAGGGGTGACCGCGATCATCCAGAGCTCTAGCGCCACCACGGTCATGGTGGTCGGCTTCGTGAATTCCGACATCATGAACCTAAGCCAGGCCATCAACGTCATCATGGGGGCTAACGTCGGTACTACCGTGACTTCCTGGATCCTTTCCCTTTCCGGCATCGGAAGCGACAACGTCTTCGTCAATTTGCTGAAGCCTTCCTCCTTCGCGCCGATCCTGGCTTTGATCGGCATCGTTCTGCATATGTTCTTCAAAAAGGACTCGAAAAAGAACCTTGGTTTGACCCTACTGGGTTTCGCGACGTTGATGTTCGGCATGGAGACGATGTCCTCGGCGGTATCCGGGTTGAAGGAGGCGGAGTGGTTCAAGAACCTTTTCGTCGCCTTTTCCGATAATCCGCTTCTTGGCGTTTTGGCTGGCGTCTTCGTCACCGCGATCATCCAATCCAGCAGCGCTTCCGTCGGTATTCTCCAGGCCTTCGCGACGACGGGGTCGATTTCCTTCGGCGCGGCCATCCCCATCATTTTGGGGCAGAACATCGGCACCTGCGTCACGGCGATGATCTCTTCGATCGGGACGAATCGAAACGCGAAGAGAGCATCCCTAGTCCATCTTTTCTTCAACCTCATCGGCACGGCGGTCGTCTTGATCGCCTATTACGTCGTCAGGGCCGTTTGGGCTCCGGCGATCCTTAATGAGTCGGCCACCCTTCTTGGCATCGCCCTCGTCCACACCGCGTTCAACGTCGTCACGTTGCTTTTGGTTTTCCCTTTTGCCGGGCTGCTCGCGAACCTGGTTTGCAAGATTTTGCCGGGCAAAAAGGAGGACGCCTATTCCGAAATCGACGAAAGGCTTCTCCGCCTTCCCTCCATCGCCTTGGGGCAAATCAAGGAGAAACTTGGCGAAATGGCCCTCGCCGCTGGCGAGGCGTTATTCGTGAGCCTGGATTCTTTCGAAGGGAAAAGCGAATACGGAAAGATATCCTCCGACGAGGAGAAAACGGACCATTACGAAGATCTCATCGGAACGTATTTGCTAAAGCTCTCGCAACAAAAGCTGGGCGAGGCCGACAGCAAGTCCGTCGGTGCATACCTGAAGATCATCGGCGACCTGGAACGGATCGGGGACCATGCCTTAAACATCGCTAAGATCAAAGAGGAGATGGATCGGGACCATATCGAGTTCTCCTCGATGGCGAAAGATGAATTGGAAGTCTGCTTCCGCGCGATCAAGGACATCTGGGTCCTGACTTCTTCCGCGCTAGAGGAGGACAAGGTCGAGCTCGCCAAGAGGGTAGAACCTTTGGAACAGGTCATCGACGGCCTCGTCAAACGGGTAAAGGATAACCACATCGACCGGGTCCAGAAAGAGGAGTGCTCCATCGAGAAGGGATTCGTGCTGGCGGATCTGCTTTCCAACGTCGAACGCGTCTCGGACCATTGCTCGAATATCGCAGGATATCTTTTGGATATGAGCGAGGAAAACCTCAATAGCCACGCGAACATTCTCGCCTATAGGAGGGGCGAGGACTTTTCCGACCTCTTCGATTCCTATTCTTTGAAATACAGGATCGAAGGCAAGGAATAGCTTGACTTACCAGTTGAGACTGCACTGCTATTTTCTTTGTTATCAAATGTCTAACGCAAAAGTAACAGCAAAAGTAACGAGGAGTAACAATCGTTTTCTTTAGCCAAATAGTATTATGATGCCAGAAACCGTGAAGGAGGAGTCTCAATGGAATTCAAAGATAAACTCAAGATATTACGCACTGAGGCGGGACTATCTCAAGAGGCCCTCGGGGGCGCTGTCCACATCTCAAGAAGCGCGATTGCGAAATACGAAAACGGCAACGGGAAGCCTAGCGTTGACACGCTAAAGGCGCTAGCGATGTATTTTGGCGTGAGCGAGGGCGAGCTCAAAGGCGATGAGGAGATTGCCATCGAGGCCAAAGCGGCGAAAAGAAAGAAGATCATCAAATGGTCGCTTATCTCGTCCGGAATCGTGGTAGGGGCATCCGTGATAACCATCCTTGTCCTGCTTTTGACGATTCCATGGCGTTCCTATAATGGGCCGGTCGAGAAACCGCTATTTCCCTCCAAGGCGGTAAGCCTCAATGCGTCCGTTTACCACGTGGAGCCAGAGGGGATGAAGCAGGTAAAGCCAAGCGCCGAGGATCCTAGCGGCGCGATTCGGGCGAACTATACCTTACTTCAAGGTGAGGAGTACTACATTCTTGTCATGCCTACTTACCAACCCGTCAATGGATATTTCGTCGCAAGGCAAGGCGATTTCGTTTCTTTCTCGGGATCCCCTCTTTACACGGTCTCTTTCCATGACTCACGATTCCCAACAGGGTCATTCTACTTGATCCGATTTGACTACGAGAAAATTGCGACGGTCACCGAAGACGTTATCGTCACTACGTACGTCGATTCCCTTTTCTACACTATGGGTTTTTCGTTCTCGGACGAGCCGCTTATATTCCTATAAACGGAATCGTGGGGTGATATTGTTATCTGGCGAATTCGAGGGTATATTATTTATGGCCTGGGGCGAACTGCAAAAGCCTCTTGGGCTACCGAAGCGCCGACAGATACGTCGGCATTTCTTTTAGCGGGCTGATCGTAAAATCATGGTCCACCGAGGCGCAGGGAAACATCCCTGCTTTTACTACCCTTAGGCGGAAAAGCCCTTTTCCTTTCAAACTATGGATGAAGCGTTTTTTCCTCATGTCAAATTCCGATATGAAAAATCTGTGGAAAGTTGTTAAGATTCCTTTCGCTGATGCGTAGTTATCCTCCGATAACGTAAGTCCAATCAGACTGCGTGACGGAGGTTTTTTATATGCAGGATAACAAAATGGCGGCAAAGCCGATTCGGAGGCTTCTTTGGTCGATGGGCTTACCCATGGTTTTCTCCATGGTGCTCCAGGCTTTGTATAACGTCGTGGACACGGTGTTCGTCATCAACATGGGAGAAGCGGGGGTCAAGGCCAATCTCGCCCTTACCTACGTCTTCCCCATCCAGATCTTCATGATTGCCGTAGGGGTTGGCACGGGAATCGGCATCAACGCTTTGCTTTCTCGTGCCTTGGGGGAGAAAGACAACAAGAAAGTCGGGTTGGCTTTGGGCAATGGTATTTTCCTCGGCCTCGCCTTGTACCTCGTATTCTTGCTTTTTGGTCTTTTCGCCTCAAGGTGGTTTTTATCCATTCAATCCAGCGACCCCGAAATCGTTTCCTTGGGCTCTTCGTATCTATACATTGTGACGGTTTTTTCCTTCGGGGCGATTGGATTCAACATCTTCGAGCGTTTTCTGCAGGCGACGGGCAAGACGTTTCATTCCACGTTGGCGCAGGTTTTTGGCGCGCTGACCAACATCATCCTGGATTATGTCTTCATCTATCCTTGCCATATGGGTGTAGAAGGGGCGGCTTATGCGACCGTCATCGGGCAGATCGTGTCTTTGCTGGCGGCGATGGCGCTCCATTATGGTCTCAATAAAGAAGCGAAGCATTCTTTTCGGGACATTCTCCCCGATTGGTCCATCATTGGAGCCATATATAAAGTCGGGTGGTCGGCCATGCTCATGCAGGCGTTATTGTCCATTGGCATGTTCGTGATGATCCGCGTGTTTGCCCTCCACCCTCAAGGAGATTTAATCAACGGGGCATATGGGATTTACTACAAGGTCTCCCAAATCGCCTTGTTCTCTTGCTTTGGCCTAAGCAACACGATCATTTCCCTGCTCTCCTTTAACATGGGGTTAGGCGATTCAAAGCGGTGCGGGCAATGCGTCCTTTGGGGCATCGTCGATACGGTCATCGTCGCTGGCGTGATCACGGTCATATTCGAATCCTTGGCCGGACCTATCGCCGAGCTTTTCGGCTTTGTCTCGGTAGGGGAAGGGAAAGAACAGATCATCTCCTTGTGCCAAACATCAATCCGCATCGCTTCGGTCGGTTATGTTTTCATGGGGGTATCCATTGCCGTCCAGGGTATCCTACAGGCTTACCGCAAAGCGCTGACGCCATTGATCATCTCTTTGCTCCGACTGATCGTCCTATTGGTCCCGTTTGCCTTGATTTTCATCCATCTGGAGAGCGCGCCCGTTCTAGTGTGGTGGTCGTTTCCCTTGGCGGAAGGACTTACCTGTTTCTTTTCGCTATTGATTCTAAAAGTGACGCAAGCAAGACAAAAAGTAATGAAGAATCTCCTTTCATAGTTCGTGCGCTTTCGCGAATAGGAAAGAACAGGCGAGGATATTCGGATTGACTCCGGCTTGTATCAAAACATCCTAGTCTGCCATGCGACTAATACGTTCTTGATGCAATCGTTAGGAACGTTTTTTGCCACTTATCAGTAGGCGAAACATATAGAATTAGGTAATAAAATGAAATGAGGGCTCGCTTTGGCGCCAAACGATCAAACTCGCTATGCGATTGCAAGTGTGACAGATCTGTTGCGTGCCACTGCGCATAATAACTAAGACAAAGACGGGGGAACCATTATGGGATACAAACAAGAACTGCTCCAAAAGATCAATAACATTAAAGCTTTCATGAAAGCTCGTCAGGAAAACTTCGACCAGGCCCTCCGGGTCGACAATGTTCTCCATGTCTTAGAAGACGTCCGGCACGTTGAAAGCTTCTTCAAATACTTCAATAACGCCCGCAACGCGGTGGAGACCTTTGGCAGCGCGGCGCAGCAGGAGCAATTCATCGCCAAAAACCAGGCTCTTTTCCAAGGCAACGAAGTGC
>JAFVCC010000011.1 GCA_017479485.1 Bacilli bacterium | reverse complement strand
TTCCGCGAGGTCGAGTTCGGTCTTGATGCGCTGCTCGCGTTCGGTCGCATCGTGGATTTCCTTTACGTAATCGCTTATGGCCTCTTGGGCGACGTAGAACGAGTCATTAAGTTCGTGGATTTCGTCGCTGATTATGGCGTCACTTTTGGAAAAACAGTCGCGAATTGCACCGTTTTTGATGGAATCTGCATATGCTGTAGCGTTTCCGGAAAGCTTGCGAATCGGCTGAATCAGAAGTTTGCCGATGAGGAAATAGGAGAGAGCGCCAAGAAGAATCAAAGCGCCTAAAGCAACTATTGCATAACGCCAGGAGAACTCCGGCCACATCGAATAGACGACGTTCTCAGGGACCTCATTGATAATCCAATATCGTCTTCCCGACTCCGCTTGGCGGCGATGGCCGCTGGTGAAGAGTTTGCCATAAACGGGGTCGACGATGGTTTTTCCAAAGAATTTGGTCGCGTCCATAAACTCTGGAAGTGAGAAGAAATAGCCTACATAAACCGATGTCGAGGGCATATCGTCCGACTCGGGCAGGTAGTTGGTGAGCAAAGCAACCGCGCGATGATTCGTAGCATCCTCATAAAAAACGCCCATCAAGGCGGAATAATTGCCGATCGCGAGTTGATGGAATGTGGCATGAAGCTGAAGGTATGGTTGCCCCTTCATCGCTTTTTCATAAAGCGCGCGGTACTCCTTCTCCTCCTCGCTTTTTGCCTCAGGCAAAGCAGCGCGGTAGTTTTGCTCATAAGTTTCGCGCGCATTTTCAAGGACACCGTCGAGTAACTCAACGTCAATGGTGTCTTCAATGTTCGTCAACACGCGGTCGTCGAATGTGACCTCGTCCTGGTAGGCGGCTTGATTCATGACGAAAACCGCCCCGATATATGCGCCTGATTCAATCAGCAAAACAGCCGCAAGAACGGGAATTAGAATCTTACCAATTAGTGAGATCCGCCGCGATTTCATTCCAGCGTGACCTGGCGCGCAAAGCCAGTGACGCGGAAGATTTCACGGACGACCGCGTTCGCGTTGCGCACGATAACGTGCTCTTTGCCCCCAAGTTTCTTTTGATAAGTGAAAAGTAAGCGTAGTCCGGAAGAAGAAAGGTATTCGAGCGCAGCAAAATCAAAGATGATGTCGGTGAAGCCTGATTCCTCCTCCAAAGCGGTACTGAGGTCGTTGGACGTCAGCGTGTCGAGCCGTCCCGCCAAAGCGACGTGGAGCACGGCTCCTTCCATGTTCTTGGTGATTTCCATTCAGTGTTCTCCTTTTATGTATTTCGTGTTTATTTTGTTGGGTTCGTGCGCGTTACGCAAGATGCGCGTTGGCTATTCGAAGAAGCCAAGGGTTGATAGGGACGAGATGGAGCGCGCGAGGTATTTCGCATCGGTGATTGGCCACTTGTAGCCCAAGCGATATAACGCCTTCACCGAGAACGAGTTGTCCGAGAGGATATATTCGCGCGTGACCACGTCGGAAGAGTTATAGGAAATGAGGCTGCTCACATCCATGTTTTTCGTCTCATCAGCCATAAATTCCGCGAGTTTTGCAGAGAATTCTGCATCATTTACCATTTTGATGGAGTATCCGAAATCATTCATCGCGGCGATGACATCACCGAATTCAACCTCGTGCGAGTTGGCGCTATGGAAGATGGTGAAGCGCTTGGACGTCTTGGCTAAGAGTAGGATCGTCTTCGCCACTTCATCAATCGGCGAGAAGTCGATGGTCACATCCGCTGCAGAAACTGGGAACACTCCGAGTTTCTTATAAGCGCGAATGCTCGCCATGAAGTTGTTCGTGCCCGAGTTGACCTGGAATTCGCCATCGCGGGAGCGTCCCATCAAGTTGCCCACGCGGATGATCTTGCCATCTAATCCGCGCTTGTTGACCGCGTCGATGAGGGCTTCTTCGGCTTTGATCTTCGAGTTGATGTATTTGTTCTCGACGCTTTGGCCAAAGAAGATTTCATTCTCGTGGATGCGGCGTTCCTTCGGGAACTTGCCGCCCACGTTTTCGCCTGCGACAGAAAGCGTAGAAACCTGGACGAGGCGTGCCTTATGGTCAAGCGCCACTTCAATGAGGTTCCTCACACCGCCGAGATTCACGCGCTCGATCGCGTCGCTGTTGGAGAAGTGTTTGACCACAGCGGCGCAGTTGACGATGAGTTCGAAGGGGATGCCGCGTAAGGTAACGAGCAAGCTGTCGCTCGTAACGTGGCTTTCGATGACGTGCACGCGCTGTGTCATCGCTTCGTCTTAAGGATTATCGAAATAGTATTCGAGCAAGCCTTGGAGACGGAGCTGACCCGTGATGCTCTCGCTACCGCGAACTAGCGCATAAACCGTCGCCTCGCTATGTTCGAGGAGCTCGTGGAGGATATGGATGCCTAAGAAGCCCGTCGCTCCAGTCAAGAGGATGGATGTGAAGTTGCTGATATCTTCGGTAATACCGTCCACATAAGCGGAGGAGTTGTATTCTAGGCCTTCCGCCACTTCCTCGATGGTCTCTTCTTTCACTTCCGTCTTCTTTGCGGCGTTAAGAAGCGCGGCGAGGTCGATGACGGTCGGGTTATCGAAGACATCGGAATAGGAGATGTTGAGTCCTTTGTTGAGGGCAAGCATCGTCACCTTGGAGGCACTTAACGAGGTGCCACCGAGATCGAAGAAGTCGTCATCGATGGAAAGTTCTTCCACGCCGAGGACGTGTTTGAAGATGTCATAAATCGCCTGCTGAGTTTCATTTTTCGGTAGACGTACCCCGCGTTTTGCTTCTTTCGTGACCACCGGATCAGGTAAGGCTTTCTTGTTGACCTTGCCGTTATTGGTCATCGGAATGGTATCGAGGTGCATCAAGACCTTCGGAATCATATAAGGCGTTAACGTCTTGCTGATGTGTTCCTTAATGGAAGCAGCATCGAACTCTTCCTTCGCGAGGTAATAGCCCACGAGGAACTGTCCTTCTTCTTTTGTCTCTTTGACCACGACGACGGCACGGGAGATGCCCGGATAAGACTGCAGGGCATTCTCAATCTCGTCGAGCTCGACGCGCAAGCCGCGCAGCTTAACCTGGTTGTCCTTACGGCCAAAGAACTCGATGCGGCCATCGTAGTTGATGCGAGCGAGGTCGCCAGAGCGATAGGCATAGACGCCATCAAAGTTGATGAATTTTTCTTTGGTGAGTTCGTCGCGGTGGACATAGCCACGGGCGACACCTTGTCCGCCGATGAGTAGTTCGCCCGTCGCGCCAAAGGGAAGTCTTCTACCCTTCTCGTCGATGATGTAGGTCTTCACGTTGTTATCGGGATAGCCGATGGTGATGCGGGAAGATTCGACGACGTCGAAGGTACAGGTGACCGTTGCCTCAGTCGGGCCATAGCCATTGCCCAAACGAGCATTCATGCCGCGTTCGCGCATCTTCGAAAGCATCGTCGCAGGAATTGCTTCGGCGCCGAGGTCGAGGATCTTGAGGCCACGGAAGGCTACCATGACGTCTTCGATGTCAAGGACGTTATTGACGTAACTCGGCGTCGTGGTAAGCACGTCGACGTGGTTTTCTTTCATCCGTTTCGCTAGGGCGACCGGGTTCAAGATTTCGTCTTCGCTGGCGATCATGACAGTAAGGCCGTTAGCTAGCGGGACGTACTCTTCCTGGATGGATAAGTCGAAGCTCAAGGAGGCAAGAGAAACGGCCACGCTGGAACGGTTGGCATATTCGTCCGCGACATAGTTATGCGGCGTATTGGAGACGAGGTTGGCCAAGCTATGGTGCTCAATCATGACACCTTTGGGCTTACCGGTTGAGCCAGAGGTGAAGATGCAATAAGCCAACGCATCGTCATCGATATGGACGTTGACGGCGTCTTTAGGCTCGCAGGCCAAAATGTCTTCGATCAGCAAGAAGTCGGTCTTGCCGAAGGTGGCTTTCTTTTGCTCCGCGAGTTCTTTCGTTGTTAAAACAAACTTCGCTTCGGAGTCTTCAATGATATAGAGGATGCGCTCGTCCGGATAAGCGGGATCGACCGGGACGAAGCAAGCGCCGCCTTTAAGCACACCTTCTCTGGCCACGTAGCAATTGGCGATGCGCGGCATCATGACGACGACTTTGTCATCTTTTCCTAAGCCACGAGAGATGATCGCATGAGCGACTTGGTTCATGCGGGCATCAAGTTCCGCATAAGTGAGGGTCTCGTCGATGCCAATGACCGCTTTTTTGTCCGGATGGAGGGCAACTTGCTCCAAGAAGGCATCGATGTAGGTGCGATGAAGGATGGGGTCATCCGTCATGTTGTGGACGTCCATCTCCTTTGCGGTAGTTTCATCGCAAAGATTGATGTCGCCTAAAGTCATCGCAGTTAAGAATCCTTTGGCCACGCAGTCGAAGAGGCGGGAGAAGTATTTCATCGTCTCTTCGCGATAGAGGTTGGAGGGATATTCGAAGTGCAGTTTGAAGCCGTCTCCCGTTTCGAGGCAATCCACGGAGAAATTCGCCTTCACTTCGTCGCCGTTAAGATGAATGAGCTCGGCTTTATGGCCGCCGATGGTGTCGGGAAGGAAACCGTCGCCTTGGTAAGCGAACATTACGTCGGCCTTCACGCCGAATTCATGGCTGATTTCGGCGAAGCTAAATAAGGTTTGCTGCTGGCTCTTGGAGAGCTGGTCGCTCAAACCTTTGATGAATTCAAGCGTTGCTTGGTTGGGATCCGCCTTCGCATAGGCGGGCAACGTCTTTACTAGCATCGTCACGGTGCGAGACACGGAAGAGGAATCACGCCCGGAGAAAATGGAGGTGAAGAGGGCATCTTCGTTGCCGTCCCATTTGGCTAAGGCATAGGCGAATACCGCGTTGAAGAAACCGTTCAAATTGAGACCGTTTTTCTTCAAATACTGATACACGGTGTCCTTATTTACGGTTAAGAGGTGGTCCGCTTCACAGGGATATTCTTCTTTCGGAAGGTCATATTCTTTGCGGGGTAACGCCACGCAGTCGACGCCTTCAAGGAAGGAAGCATAGTAGGCTTTCTGTTTCTCTTTGGCTTCCTTGGTCGCGTCATGTTCTTCCTTTAAAGCGAGGGTGAAGCCATCGCGCTTCTCCGCTTCGATCTGCTCGCCGCGGTAGGCTTTCTCAATATCCTCAAGAAGCACACTTAAGGAG
>JAFVCC010000001.1 GCA_017479485.1 Bacilli bacterium | reverse complement strand
GCGTCTTTGTTCCTTCCGTTTGGACTTGCGAAAGTTGGCCTACTTCGCGTCTTTTTCATGCGCCTGCTTTCTTACTTATATACTTTCGTATGGAAGCGCGAAACGCCTTATTTCAACCGTCTGGGCATCGCGGGAATCGTGATTCTTTTCGTCGATTTCCATTACGCTTTCTCTAGCGGTTTTCTCCTCGGATATGGTATCTCGATGCTGTTATTTTGCCTGGCGCCTTTAATCCGCCATAAGAGGAAGATCGTCATGAAGGCGCGCTCCTACGCCATCCTTCGCCTCTTCCTTTTCCCCTTAAGCATGCTCTCGGGGAAGTGGCATCTCCTTGGGGCGGCGTTTTCCTTGTTGCTCGCGCCGCTAGGATTCGTGGTGCTTCTTATTGGCTACCTAAGCCTCCTCACCATACCCTTCACCGCCGTCCTTAATCCTCTTGGGGTAGCGGTGCGTTCCATCTTGGAGAAACTGCAGTCCATCGACCTCGCCCTCCCTTTCCCTCCCCCTAGCGTACTATTCCTCGGAGCCTTTTACGTGCTTTTCTTTCTCGTCGCCTTTTTGTCGGAGCTACAGGCCAGATACCTTCGCCGCGCCATCATCCTCTCCTTTTTAGGAATCTACGTCGCCTCGCTTCTTCCCATCGTGCCGCTATTCACCCAAAGCGTCAGCTTCATTAACGTAGGGCAGGGGGATTGCTGTTTGATCCAAGATGGCTTCCGCGCGGTGATGATCGATACCGGAGGCATCATCGGCTTCGACATGGCGGAAGAGTCCCTTATTCCTTATTTAAGGAAGAGGAGGATCTATAAGCTCGACGCGATCATCGCCTCCCACCAGGACTATGACCACGTCGGGGCGGTGGAATCGTTAATGAAGCACTTCGAGGTGAAGCGCTACGTGAAGGATAAGGAAGATTTTCCCCTCACCATCGGGGAGATGACCTTTTATAACTACAATACGTTCGATGCCGAGGAGGAAAACGACAAATCCCTCGTCCTCTCGCTCGATTTCATGGACCAAGCCTGGGTCTTCACCGGCGACGCGCCCATATGGATCGAAAAAGCTATATTGAAGGAGCATGGGCCTATCGACTGCGACGTATTAAAAGTAGGGCACCATGGCTCGGATACCTCGACCTGCGCGGAATGGCTCGACGCCTTAACCCCAAGCCTTGCCGTCATCTCCTGCGGCAGAAAGAACAAATTCGGTCACCCAAAGCCTTCCGTTTTGGCCTTATTGGAGCAGCGTGGCATCCCCATTCGCCGCACGGACCTTGAAGGGACGATCGTCCTTTCCCGTTTCCGCAGCTAGGGCTGGTGCATGAAGAAAACGGAGGAGGGCGAAATGCTTTAATTCACGTTTTAATTCATGAAAATGAATTAGAAAATTTTTAATTCAAAAAAGTGAATTAAAATGAATTAAACCCTAACGAAACGAGAAAAAGCCGGATTCCATCGGCATTTTTCCATTATGTAATCGCGCCTATGCCTTTCATGACGCCCTCATGGATGCGTTCGTACAAAGGGAAATATGTCTTTGCTGCGATGGATTTTCCAACAAAAATAGGAACATCCAATGACATCCTTCGCGTATCTTTTTATCCCAAGAGGAACGCGCGCCCGTATAATAGACGCATATGATTTTGGTCTTATATTCCATCGACCCCCAGATGGCCCGCCACATCGCCTTCAAAAGCATCCGCAAGGACTTTCCCGTCCGCGATGAATTTAACTATTGTTCCTTCAACATGGCGGTGACGACGCTCAATGAGCTCGCCGATGAATGTAACTTCCTCCCCTTAGGGACGGAACGCAAATGCATCCTCGCCACCGACTGCGCCTTCTTAGCCAAATCCAAGACCAAATACAAATACCAGAAGGACGATGGCCCGGAAAAGTTGCTCGAATATTGCAAATCCCCCAACGCCTTCATCGATCTCTATCTCCTCGTCCACGCCGAAGAAGTCGACGAGAAGAACCCCATCATCAAAGCGGTGGTCAATACGGGCTCGGTCAAAGGCATCCCTCTCCCCAAACCCGAGGAGTGGGTGGCTTACGCCGTCAAATACCTCTCCGCCAAAGGCTCGAGGATTGATAATGACGCCGCGAGGGAACTCGTGGCCCGGGTCGACGGCGACTATGGCCGCTTCCTCAATGATCTCGATAAGCTTGCCTGTTACGCTAACGGCGAACCCATCTCCATCAAGGCCGTCAAGATGCTCATCACCCCCAAAGTCGAGGACGATGCTTTCGCCATGAGCAACGCTCTTACCCGCGGCGACGTCTCCAAGGCCATGGCCATCTACAAGGACCTCAAGTCCTTCGGGGTAGACGAAATTAGGCTCCTCAACATGCTCGCGTCGCAATTCTTTTTCATGGACGAAGTCCGTTACCTCGACGCGAAAGGCTCAAGTAGTTATGACATCGGCAGGGAACTAAGCACCTCGCCCAAAAGGGTAGAAGTGACGTTGCGTAACCTTTATCGCGTCAAACCCGATTCGATTTCCCGCATCTTAGAGGAACTCTATGCGACGGAAAAAGCCATCCTTACCGGCTCGGTGAGTCCCGAATTTGGCTTCACGCGGTTCCTCGCGAACTATTCGATCTAAAATAACTTGCGACTAAGGGCGGATAGCCGCCCTTTTTCCATGTAAAAAAAGCAGGGGAAGCCCCTGCAAGTAGCAAGAAAACGGCCCAAAGGACCGTTTCATCTATCGCTTGGAATGAACCTTAGTTCAAGCCACCGACGAGAGCCTGGAGATGGGCTTTCTTGCGGTCGGCGCTGTTGCGGGTGATGACACCCTGCTGGGCGGCGCGGTCAAGGAGGGAGATGACTTCGCGAAGAGCGGTCTCGGCTTCGGCTTTCTTGCCTTCGGCGACGAGAGTTTCGACCTTCTTGGTCGCGGTGCGGAGTTCGGACTTCTTGGAGGCGTTGTCTTGGCGGGCCTGCTCGTTGGTCCTGGTGCGTTTGATTTGGGATTTGATATTCGGCATTGTGGATATCCTCTAGTTTCTATATGTGCGTGCAATAGTTTAGCGATTACCCTTCCTCTTCGCAAGGGCTAAATGCGCCTACGCGCACGCTTAAGGGTTTATTTGAAGAGGGCTATTTGAAGGTTAATAAGACAAAATAAAAGGAGCTGTTATTCACCTTATAGGTTTTTCAACAGCCCCCTTTATAAACTAGGTTTTATTAAATTTCTGCCCACCATGTGTTGCCACATTTATTGCATTTGACATGGTGCCATCCTTCGTGTTTTCCTGTGCCATATTCAAATCTGCTTGTAAGATCGGATCCACATCGATCGCAAGTGTAACGGCGGCTACTACAAGAGCCTCCGCCTCCAGAAACAGCTTCAAGTTGCTCGTCGGTGAGCTCAACGCCTTCTTCTTTAGCAACTTTTAAAATTTCTTCATTGCTTTTGCACTCTCTAATTCTAGCGATTTGTTCTTCCGTTAAACCTTCTAATAATTCTTTCTTCATAATAAAATTTTTCCTTTAGATTTTCTTATCGTATCAAATGTAAAGCCCTATATATATCATTTTATCAATTAAGCAAAACGACATGTTAACGTTTTTTGAAAGCTTTTATTTGAAGAGTCCCGGGAGCACGACCTCCAAGGGATAGGGGCAGCGCTTCCTGGCGGCTTTAAGCAAAACGCGGCAATTCTCGTCGCTGCGCTGGAAGTTTCCTAAGCCAAGGCGGCTCAAGATCCCCATGAAGATGAGGGGATAGGGGTCCTCGGGGTATTCGAAGGCGAGGCGGATCAATAGGTCATGGCATTTGAGCCGCAAGAAGCGGTAGGAAAGTTCCGAGGAAAATAATGGCTTGGCGTAAAGGAGCAAGAAATAGCAGGCGAAGGGGTCTTTGCTATCCTCGATGTAGCGTTCCAAACTCACGCCATAATCGAAGTTTTTCCGCGTCGAGGGGAAGCCATAGGAAAGGGTCGTGAAGCACGACAAAACCACGCTTTGTAGCCAGGCCAAATCATCGCCCATGTAGGAATAGTAGGTGTGACTCGCGCCGACGATGACCTCGAAATGCTTCGTGAAGGGATAGGTCATTAAGGCGAGGCGCTGCGCGAAATATTTCGATAAGGCGTCCTTTTCTTCCTCGAATTTCATGGTGTCGAGGTAGATCGCTAACCCCGATGCGGAATGGAAGCGGAGGCAGAAGTTGACGGTGCTTGGCAACCCGATGCCTTCGAATTCCTCCGCGCCGGGGGAATTTCGCCAACATTCGCGGGCCGCGTCAAAACGGCCCTGGTCGAGCAGGCGCTTCATCTCCTTGGCTAAGGGGGTCGAAGGCGGGTTCATGGCTTAATCTTTCTTGAGATCGAGGATCTGCTTGGTGAAGTCGTTGGCATTAGCCAAGACGCCATATTGCTCCTCGGGAATATGGACTTTGAATTCCTTATCGAGGACCTGGCACATCTCGATGTAGCTCATCGAGTCGCCGCCGAGATCGGTAGTCCACACCGCTTCGGGGTCGATCTTGAATTCGGGGAGCATGAGGACCTTGGCGAAGCACTTGATGACCTTCTTGAGGGTCTTTTGGACTTCCTCGGGGTCATAGCCTTCGAAGCTGACGGTCGATTTTGCGGGGGCGTCGAGCCCGACGAAGTCGCTGCTGCCTTTCTCGATGGCTTCCTTTAAGACGAAGCGCTTGACCTTCATCGAGGAAGACATCGGAAGCGGGCGCTTGTCGATGAGGTTCTCCTGCACCTTCTTCTCGGAGGCGAGGGTGTCGTTGATGGCCTTGATGTCGGCGAAGATCTTGGCGATGGCTTCTTCGGTGACGGAGTTATCGACTTCGCAGACGAGGACGATCTTCTCCTCGCTTTGCCCGGGAAGCTTCGCGCCAAGGCAGACGACGTTATTGAGGCCATGGACGTCTTTGAAGTAATACTCGATCTCGTCGGGGAAGACGTTCTCGCCATTGGAAAGAATGATGGTGTCTTTCAGCCTTCCTTTAAGGAAGTAGTTGCCATGGTTATCGGTGGTCGCGATGTCGCCGGTGCGGAAATAGCCGTCTTCGGTGAGGTTCGTTTTGCCCCGCTTGCCACCGATGATCTCCTCCAAGTGGGTGATGGGCGACTTGACCAAAAGTTCGCCTTGGGTCTCGCCTTCTTTGCAGTCGATCTTCATCTCGACGCCATAGAAGGGACGGCCGATGCTGCCTTTCATGCGGGCTTCGACGCGGGTCGACATATCGACGCAGACGACGCCGATCTCGGTCATGCCGAAGCCGTTATAGAGGTTGTAGCCAAGGCCGTTGACGAGCGCTTGGGTCTTCGGCGAAAGGAATCCGCCACCAGAGATGCAATAACGGACGTGGGTGCCAAGGACCTTCTTCTGGAAGGCGCGCATGGCAATTCCGGTGGAGGCAAAACCCGCTTCGCGCTTGGAAATCTTATGGGTATTGAAGGCGATCATCTTGGAAACGAGGACGCTTTTGGAAGGCTTCAAGGAAGCGATGGTGCGGTTGATGGTCTGGGCTAAGCCATCCCAGAAAAGAGGGACGCTATAGATGTGGGTGCATTTGCCATTTCGGCAGGCCGAGAGCAAATCGCCCGTAGCCAAAGAGGAAGGATAGACGAGCGTCTTGCCATAGTAGGAATACCAAAGCAAGACGGCCACGAAGCCGAAGATATGGTGAAAGGGGAGCATCGCGAGGATGCGGATGGGCCCCGGATACATTAAGTCGAGGGTGCTTTCGGGCATCGAAAGCGAGGCGAGGATCTGCGAGCAGAGGTTTTTGCCCGCGTAGATCATCATCTTTGCGTCGCCGGTGGTGCCGCTGGAGCAAAAGATGACGTTATCGGCCCAATCAGGGTTGAAGTTGTAGTTGGGGTCGCGGTTGGCGACGTCGTTGACGCGGTAGTTCGGCACGGCGAATTCGGCCTCGTCGTTGCAGATGATGGCCGCGGCTTTGGACTGGCGGAGCAAATTGTTGGTGTTCTCTATCGGAAGCCTCGCGTCGATGAGCAGGGGGATATGCCCCGACATCAAAATCGCCCAGAACATCACGGGCCAGCGCGGCGAATTCTTGAGCTTCAAGCCGACGATGGTGCGCGGGGCGATGGAGGAGAAGAGGTCGCTAAGTTTGCTCGCGGTGCGGAAGACGGCGTTGCGGAACTCGTCGTAAGTCTGGTGCTTCACGCTGCCGGACTCGTCGAAGTAAATGGCGCTCCAGGCGTCGGGATTGCGCTCGACGATCGTGGTATAGATGTCCTCCATGGTCATCGCGGAATCGGCGAGCTTCGCCGTCTCCGACATGAAGGCCTTTACGGATTCATAGTTATCTTTTTTCATGGATTGCTCCTGCACGGGCATAAAAAACGCCCATGGAATCATGCCTAACGTACGTGCATAGGCTCATACATTATGCCCCAAGCGCGCAGGGAGATAAAGTTTTCCTTATTCCATCGCGCTTTTTCGGCCATGAAGGAAATCGCTCTGGCCTCCTCGATTAACGCCCTTCCGGGTGGTATGATATTCGGGCTACAAGGGAGGAAGGAAAAGATGGCTTACACCAAAGAAAACGCCCGCATCGTCTATATGGGCACCCCCGAAATTTCCGCGACCGTGCTTCAAGGCTTAATCGAGTCGGGCTTCCATATCGTCGGCGTGGTCACCAACCCCGATAAACCCATGGGGAGAAAAGGCATCTTGACCCCCTCCCCGGTGAAGATGCTCGCGCAATGTTTTGGCATTCCCGTCTTCCAACCAGTGAAAATCCGCCTCGAGAACGATTTCCTTAAAGACCTTAACCCCGACGTCGTCGTCACGATGGCCTATGGCCAAATCGTCCCCGAAGCGGTGCTTTCTTGCCCCAAAAAGGGCTGCATCAACCTCCATGGCTCCTTGCTTCCCGCCCTTCGCGGCGCCGCGCCCATCCAGCGCGCGATCGACCTTGGGTTAAAAGAGACCGGCGTCACCTTGATGGAGATGGTCAAAGCCATGGACGCGGGAGTGATGTATGACACCGCCGTCGTCCCCATCGAAGAAAATGACAATTACTCGACTTTAGCCAATAAAATCGGCGTCGCGGCGCGCGAATTGATCGTCAAAGACCTCCTTCCATACCTCAACGACGAATTGCCTGGGACCCCCCAAGAGGAATCCCTCGTCACCTTCGCGAACAAGATTCTCCCCGAAGACGAGAAACTCGACCTTTCTTGGCCCGCTTCGCGCCTACTTTGCCGCATCAAGGCGCTTTCCCTCACTCCCGGAGGATACGTCTACCTTGGCGAAGAGAAGCTCAAGATCTTCTCCGCCCATATCGTAAGCGGAAGCGACGCCGCCCCCGGCACCGTCACCAAAGCCCATAAAGGCTTCGAAGTGGCCACGGGCGAAGGCACCCTCTCCTTGGACCTCGTCCAACTGCAGGGGAAGAAGACGATGGACGGCAAAAGCTTCGTCAACGGCTACCGCGACCTCGAAGGGAAGGTGCTTTCGTGAGCGAAAAACGCTACCTAAGCCTCTCCGTCCACCAGCTCGTCGACCCGCTTCTACGCGAAGGGGATATCGATGACCGCGTCTATAACCAGGAAACCATGAACGCGGGGACGCGCCTGCATTCCTCCTACCAGAGCCAGCAGGACGCTTTTTACGTCTCCGAGATGTTCCTTTCTTCGCGCATCGAGCTCGAGGAGGGCGTCATCACCTTAAGCGGCAGGGCGGATGGGGTCATCCTCTCGGGCGAATATCCGATCATCGACGAGATCAAAACCACCATCGCCAAAGTTGAGGATTTCGCTTCCGAACAAGAGGCGTGGCACCTTGGCCAAGCGCTTTGCTACGCATATATGTATCTTCGTATGCAAGGAGGAGAAAAAGCAGGGGTACGCCTGACTTATTTTCACCAAATTAACACCGAAGATAAATTAATTAAGGACTTTGTTTTCTCGCGTGAGGAGATCGAGGAGAAGGTCGAAGGCTATTGCCGCGCCTACCTCGAGTTCCTCTCCTTAACCTTCCTCCACCAAAACCAGCGCGACGCCTCCACCAAAGATCTTCCCTTCCCTTACAAAGGCTTTCGTAAAGGGCAGCGCGAGCTCGCCAAATACGTCTATGGCGTGGCGCGTCGCGGCGGCGAACTTTTCGTCGAAGCCCCCACGGGCATCGGCAAGACCATGTCCACCCTCTTCCCCGCGGTGAAGGCTTTTGAGCAGGGACGGCTCGACAAGATCTTCTATCTGACCGCGAAGAATACCGGCGCCAATAGCGCTTCTAACGCCATCGCCGACCTCCTCGATGCCGGGGCGAAGATCTGGGACGTCTCGCTGCTAGCCAAAGAGAAGATCTGCTTTTGTTTGGGGAGGCAATGCAACCCCGACGAATGCCCCTTCGCAAAAGGCTACTATGGCAAAGCCCGACGCGCCTTACGCGAAGCCCTATCTTCGGGAAGAAGATTCGATGCCGCCTATATTTCCGAGCTTTGTTTCAAAGACGAACTCTGCCCCTTTGAGTTCCAGCTCGACTTAAGCAACCATTGCGACATCATCACCTGCGACTACAACTATTTCTTCGACCCCATCGTCCATTTGGAACGTTATTTCGATGAAGCGGTGGATTCCTCCACTTACCTCGCCCTTGTCGACGAAGCCCATAACCTATTGGAACGCGGCAGGGACATGTATTCCTCCACCTTGACTTCCACGATGGCCAAGGAAGCGCGGAAGTCCTTAAAAGGCGATTCCTTAAAAACCATCCGCAAAGGGTTAAAGAAAATCGAGGAGGCCATCGATTCCCTCGTCGAAGAAGACCACGGCGTCGTCGACTACGAACGCCCCGAGGAATCCTTGGTCAAGGCCCTCTCGAACCTGAAAGCCGCGATGCAACGCCTCGAGAAAAAGAAAGGCCCTAGACCCACATTAAGCGAGTCTTACCGCGACTTCTCCCGCGAATCCAACCGCTTTTTGCGCCTCTATGAGGAGCATTTCGATTCCAGCTACCGCTGCTACGCCAAAAAAGGCTACCACGAGAGCAGCTTCCATATGCTTTGCGTCGACCCGTCCAAAAAACTCCGTTCCTCCATCAAGAAGGGGAAGGGGGCGGTGCTTTTCTCCGCGACCCTTTCGCCGATTTCCTATTACATGGACGCGACCCTAGGCGGCGTCGATCACCCTTACCTCCTCCTTTCTTCGCCCTTTCCTAAGGAAAACCTCGACCTCATGGTCGCCCCGAAGGTGTCGGTCCGCTACAAAGACCGCGCCGCAAGCTATGGGGAAGTCGCCGCTTATCTTTCCGCCTTCGTGGAGGGGAAGATGGGCAATTATTTCGTCTATTTCCCAAGCTACGAATACATGGAGCAGATTTTGCCATTGCTTAACTTCGGCGAAGCGGAAGTGCTCGCCCAGCAGCGCTCCATGACCCCAAAAGAACGCACGGACTTCTTGGAGCAATTCACCCCAAACCCCGACCACACGAAAGTGGGGCTGCTCATCCTTGGCGGCGCCTTCTCGGAAGGCATCGACCTCGTCGACGACCGCCTCATCGGCGTCGCGGTGGTGGGGGTGGGACTACCTCAGATCGGCAAAGAAAACGACCTAATCCGCGATTACTATGACCGCCTTTTAGGGCCGGGGATGGGCTTTTCTTACGCCTATAAGGACCCGGGCATGAATAAGGTCCTCCAAGCGGTGGGAAGACTCATCCGAAGCGAGACCGACCGCGGGGCGGTGCTACTGATCGACGAACGCTACGCCCAAGAGGAATACCGTTCCCTCTTCCAGCGCATCTACGAGGAATATGACGTCGTCTTGTCGCCGAGCGAAGTGCGGGACAATCTTGAACTCTTCCATAGGAAGGGATAAACCGCTATAATCGTCGCGCTATGTCCTTCAACCCGAAATTCATCCGCAACTTCTCCATCATCGCCCACATCGACCATGGCAAAAGCACCCTGGCCGACCGCATTTTGGAACTCACGGGCACCGTCGAGAAGCGCGAGATGAAGGACCAGCTCCTCGACTCGATGGACCTCGAGCGGGAGCGCGGCATCACCATTAAGCTCAACGCCGTCACCATCTCCTACAAAGCCAAAGACGGCAACGAATACATCTTCAACCTCATCGACACCCCGGGGCACGTCGACTTCACCTACGAAGTCTCGCGTAGCCTCGCCGCCTGCGAAGGGGCGCTTTTGGTCGTCGACGCGACCCAAGGCGTGCAAGCCCAAACCCTCGCCAACGTCTACCTCGCCATCGATAACGACCTTGAGATCCTCCCCGTCATCAACAAAGTCGACCTCCCGAGCGCCCAACCCGAATTCGTCAAGGACGAAATCGAAAACCGCGTCGGCATCGACTGTTCTTCCGCCTGCCTCGTCTCGGCCAAAACGGGCCTTGGGGTGGACGAAGTGCTCGAACGCATCGTCACCGACATCCCCGCACCTAGCGGCTCGGTCGATAACCCCCTGCAGGCCCTCATCTTCGATTCCTATTACGATTCCTACCGCGGCGTCATCGTCATGATCCGCGTCAAGGAAGGCTCGGTGAAAGTAGGGGACACCATCCACCTCATGCAGGCCAATAAGGACTACCTCGTCACCGAGGTCGGCATCCGCACGCCAAGCGAGCTCCGCACCGATTCCTTAAGCGCGGGCGAAGTCGGCTACCTCGCCGCCCAGATCAAGGACATCCATGACGTCCACCCGGGCGAAACCATCACCCTCCGCGACGCCCCAGCCAAAGAAGCCTTGCCGGGTTATCGCCGCATCAACCCGATGGTGTACTGCGGCCTTTATCCCGTCGATTCGAAGGAATACGGCGCCTTAAAGGACGCCCTAGAGAAACTTTCCCTGAACGACGCTTCGTTGCTTTGGGAACCCGAGACCTCGCAAGCGCTAGGATTTGGCTTCCGCTGCGGCTTTTTGGGCTTGCTCCACATGGACGTCGTCCAGGAACGGTTGGAACGGGAATACCGCCTCAACCTCATCCTCACCGCCCCTTCGGTCATCTACCACGTCAAACTCACTAACGGCGAGGAAATCGCCATTGATAACCCCTCCCGTCTGCCCGATTTAAGCACCATCGCCGCCATCGAGGAGCCTTACGTCAAAGCCGACATCATGGCCCCGAAGGAATACGTCGGCCCCATCATGGAGCTATGCCAAGAGAAGCGGGGCACCTACCGCGACCTCGTCTATTTCGACGATACCCGCGTCATCTTGACCTACGACTTGCCCTTGTCGGAGATCATCTTCGATTTCTTCGACCGCCTCAAAAGCTACACCAAGGGCTACGCCTCCCTCGACTACGAACTCAGCGATTACCGCAAAGGGGAGCTCTGCAAGCTCGACATCTTGCTGAACGGCCAACAGATCGACGCCCTCTCTTCCATCGTCTATAGGCCCAGCGCCTATCACCGTGGCCTCGCCATCGTCTCGCGGCTAAAGAAGATCATTCCCAGACAACAATTCGAAGTGCCCGTCCAGGCCGCCATCGGGGGCAAAGTCATCGCCCGCGCCGACATCAAGAGCATGCGCAAGGACGTCTTAGCCAAGTGCTATGGCGGCGACATCTCCCGCAAGAAGAAGCTCCTAGAGAAGCAAAAAGAAGGCAAGAAGCGCAAGAATGCCATCGGATCGGTCCAAGTGCCCCAAGAAGCCTTCATGGCGGTGCTTTCCATCGATGACGACGAGTGATTCCGCCATTTCTTAAGAAATCAATTAGTAGTTTTTTGGTTGATTTACGCACCCCTAGGTACCTATAATCAAAACAAGCAGAACCATGGCTACCGTCAACACGCTTGCAATCAAATACACCGATGAGAACTACGTGACCAAGCAGGCCTTTTTCGCCGCGCTAGGGTCATCGCTGGTGGAACGTCTTTGGGACAACGTCCTTTCTTACCGCGCCTCATTTGCGGCGAAGACGAATCTCCGCACGGTCAGCCAGCTTCCCTTTTGCCTCACGGAGACCGATGTATTAAAAGCCAAAGTCCAGCTCTTCGTCGACAAGCTCTACGAATGGAAGGCGGCCTACGACAAATTCGCTTCCCTCCCCGAAGAGAAGAAGAAGATCGACCGTTCCTTCTTGATGTCCGCGCTTCGCGAAGCCAGCGACATCGAAGGGCTCAAGATCTCCGAAGCCACCTTATCCGCGATGCTTAGCGGCTTCTACCAAGGCGGCGTGCCTGAGCAAGTGCCGATTCTAGGCTACCGCGACTTCCTTCGTCTCGACGCCGGGCGCGACTTCTCGACCTGCGAAACCTTTTTCGCCAGCGTCTATAGCGCAATGTCGGGCACGGAGGAACTCGTGACCTTCTACCGCGTCAATGACGCCACCGTCGGACAGGGCAGGGCGGGGGAATACGCCAAATATAACGACATCGAATCCCTGCAGGATAACCTCGAGGAATTCGTCAAATACGATCCCCTCAACGCCCACGCCAAGGCGTTCCTCGCCATGTATTTCGTCGAATACGTCCAGCCTTTCGCCTCCCATAACGGCCTCCTCGCGGTCGCCTTATGCAAGAAGATGCTCGACCGGGCGGGACTTGGCACTTCCGCCTATGCGCTGCCTTTAGAAGGGCTGCTCCTGCGCGGCAATAAGGCCAAGGAACTTTACCTTGAAACCGCGAAAACCGGCGACTTCACCTACGTCATGCTCCACTTCATCGAGGAGCTTTACCCCAAACTCGAAGCCATGCTCAACGAGCTGAGCCGCACCCACACCGAGGCCTTGAAACGAGAATACCGCAGCCAAGTCCACGAAGAGGAAGTGGCCCCTTCCCCCAAACTCGAGGAAGTCGCTTTGGCCGCCCCAAAGACCGTGCCGGTGGAAGTCGAAGCCGCGCCCGCGCCTTGTTACCCGGAAGTCCCCTTGCCACCCAAGCAGGAGCCGGTTCCCGACGAGCCCGAGGAAGGCGAAGAAGTGGAGATTCTCGTCGAGGAGGACGTGGAAGAAAAGCCCACACCCGTCAAGACCGAGCCCATCCGCCACGTCAACGCCTATGAATCCGTCCCCGAAGTGCAGGACATTAGCCTCGACTCCCGGAGCGTCTTCTCCCCGAAGGTGAGCTTAAGCGACAAGGAAGTCAAGATGGCCGCCCGCTACATCATGGAGACCCATCCGGATATCTCCAAGCCTCAGGCCCTCTTCTACGCGAGCCATTGCACCCTCGGCCGCTATTACACGATCCAGGACTTCAAGAAAACGATGCGCGTGGCCTACGAGACCGCCCGCACCTCCATGGACCGCCTCGCCCAAGCCAAGCTCTACAAGAAGCTGCGCATCAAAAACAAATACGTCTACACGCCCCGCAAGAGTGGGGAAAAGGAGTAATTACCCATGAATGCACCCTACGTCCTCGCAGAAATGCCACCGGTCTTAATCGGACTACTTTTGGTCGCGGGTTTCGGACTCATCGTATTGCTCGTGATCTTGCTCAAGCGCCACGTCAAGGTCTTCAAAAGCGACGAGAAGCCCAAATCCGACAAGGAAATCGCCGCCGAGGAGCTCGACCGCATCTTAGAGCCCGTCGAGGAACTCGAACCCAAAGTCGAGGAAGAAGAAGCGCAGGAAGATGACACTCCCAAAGCCTGATTCCCTCTACGTCCATATCCCTTTTTGCACGCACATCTGCCCGTATTGCGACTTCGCGAAGGTCCTCTATCGCCCCGAATGGGCCAAAGCCTATCTAAAATGGCTAAAAGAAGAGGCCGCGCAGCGAGACTGCGGGCTTTTTTCCACGCTTTTCGTCGGCGGGGGCACCCCAAGCGCCTTAAGCGAAGAAGAACTCGAAGACCTCCTTTCCTTCCTTTCGAAGCATTTAAAAGAAGGAGGGGAATTCTCCCTTGAGGCCAACCCCGAATCCCTCAGCGAGTCAAAGATCGCGTTGCTACGGAAATATGGGGTCAACCGCGTGAGTTTGGGCGCGCAGTCGAGCGTGCCTGCTAGCCTCAAAACCCTCGGCAGGAACCATGATTTCGCCTTGGTCGCGGAGCGGGTGAGGCAGCTACGTGACGCGGGAATCACCAACATCAGCCTCGACTGGATGTATGGCTTCCCTAGTCAAAGCGAAGAAGACCTCCGCCAAGATATCGATGCCTTCCTTTCCTTAAAAGTCCCGCATCTATCGGCATATTCGCTGATCCTTGAGCCGGGGACAAGCTACGCCGTCAAGGGAGTAAAGCCCTTAAGCGACGATATGCAGCAATCTTATTTCGAAACTCTTCGCGACGCCTTGGCTCAGGAGGGATATGAACGTTATGAAGTGAGCAATTTCGCTTTAAGCGGATATCGCTGCCGCCATAATCTCACCTATTGGAAGGACCTTCCCTATATCGGCATCGGCGTCGGCGCGGCGGGGTATCTTGGGGAAAGTAGATACACCAACACGCGTAGCCTTGGCCTTTACCTTGAGGGCCGCTATGAAGAAGAGGTGGAACATCTCGACGAATCCTCGCTTCTAGAGGACTATTTCCTCACGAACCTCCGCCTGACTGAAGGCTTTAAGGAAAGCGACTTTAAGCAACGCTTTGGCTTTTCCTTTTCCTCGCGTTACCAAGAGAGATTCGACCGTTTATCTTCCCGTGGCTTACTCGAGCAAAAGCAGGGGAGCATCCGCACGACTTCCCGGGGTTTGGACCTCCTCGACACGGTCTTGCTCGAGCTCTTTGACTGACTATTACGCGCATAGGCGCGCGAAATAATAAGGAATTGGCACTTTGCCCTTGACAGTGCTAACGCTTTTTCTATAATGTTGCTAGCACTCGAAGAAAGAGACTGCTAGAAAGGAGGTCGCCCCATGACGCGACGCGATACCATCCTCAAACTCATCGTTGAGCATTTCATCAAAACCGCCCAACCCGTCGGCAGCCAAACCCTGCTCCAGGAATATGGGCTCCAGTGCTCCTCGGCGACCATCCGTAACGAGATGAACGCCCTCGAGAAAGATGGGATGCTCGAAAAGACCCATACTTCCTCTGGCCGCGTCCCAAGTTCCCTCGGCTACCGCTACTACGTCGAGAACCTGCGCGACGAACGCGTGGATTCGCGCGTCAAATACGCCCTCGCAAGCGTCCTAGAGAAGCGGACCCAGTCGGTCGAGGAAGTCATCGAGAAATCTTGCGAGATCCTCTCGTCCATGACCAACCTCGCCTCCGTCGTCCTCGGGCCGAAGGTGAGCGAAGAGAAGCTCGTCTCCGTGCAGATCATCCCCCTCTCGCCCACGACCGCCACGGCGGTGTTCGTCACCGACCAAGGCTACGTCGAGAACAAGACCTTCGTCTTAGAGGCCGGAACCTCGGTGGAGGAAGTCCAAAAGACCGTCACCCTCCTCAATGAGCGCCTCAAGGGCACCCCGATCGTCGACCTCGTCTCCAAGATGGAGGCGATGCGTCCCGCCATCACCGACTATGTGGTGGGGCAAGACGTCGTCTACCAGGCCTTGATGGAAGCGTTTCTTCGCTTCGCGGGCGAGCGGCTCAACCTCTATGGCAAAGACCGCCTCTTCGAGCAGCCGGAATTCGCCGAAGACGCCAAGAAGCTCCGCAAGGTGCTCGGCCTCCTCGACGACCCCAAAGCCCTGCGCGAAGCCCTCGCCGACGTGCCGGAAGAAAGCCAAGGCAACGTCGACTTCCGCATCGCGGGGGAAGACGAGGACCTCGCCATCGTCTCCGCTAAGCTCTCCGTCCCCGGCGGGCAAAGCACCTCGATCAGCCTCGTCGGCCCAACCCGCATGGACTATGACGCGGCGGTGGGCATGCTCCATTACGTCGCGAGCACCCTCGAGCAGTATTTCAAACAATTAGAAGAAGGAGGTTCGCCCCAATGGCAGAAGAACGAAACACCGACATCGGCGAAGCCGAAGAACAAGAAAACGCCGAAGTGAAGGACGACGGCAAAAAGGTATCCGCGAAGAAATACCACGCCCTTCAGGAAGAGCTAGAGAAAGCCAAAGCGGACGCGGCCAACTGGAAGAACGAATACTATAAAGCCTACGCCGACACCCAGAACCTGCGCCGCTCGCTCGAGGAAGAGCAGCGGACCATCTACCGCTACCGCGCCGAAGGGTTCCTCGAAAGCTTGCTTCCCGCTCTTGACGCCTTCCACCTCGCTCTTGACGCCCCGGCGCCGACGAAAGAAGCCGCCAATTACCAGATCGGCTTCACCTACATCTATAACCAGATCATCGGCTCCTTGGCCAGCGAAGGCCTCAGCGAGCTGACCCCCAAAGTCGGCGACCCCTTCGATGCGGCGTTCATGAACGCGATCGACACCGAAGAGCGCGACGACATCGAGCCCAATAGGATCACCAAGGTCCATTCCAAGGGCTACAAACTCCATGACCGCCTTATCCGCGCCGCCATGGTTACCGTGAGCAAGGCTCCGGAAAAGAAAGAAGAAGAACCTGCGCCGGAAGAAGGGGAAGAGCCCAATCCGGCCCAAGCATAAATCCATAGGAGGAAACATTCATTATGGCAAAAGAAATCATCGTCGGTATCGACCTCGGTACCACCAACTCCGTCATCAGCTACATGCAAGCCGACGGCAAAGTCAAAGTCATCCCGAACCCCGAAGGCACCAACACCACCCCCTCGGTCGTGGGCTTCAAGGCCTCGGGCGAAGAGATCGTCGGCAACGCTGCCAAGCGCCAGGCCATCACCAACGCCGACACCGTCTCCAGCGCCAAGCGCAAAATCGGCTCCGCCGACAAATTCCACATCAATTGCTTAAATAAGGACTTCACCCCGCAAGAGATCTCCTCCAAGGTCCTCGCCTACATGAAGGCCTACGCCGAGAAGAACCTCGGCCAGCCCGTCTCCAAGGC
>JAFVCC010000054.1 GCA_017479485.1 Bacilli bacterium | reverse complement strand
CTGGGCATGGACATCTCCACCGCAGTAAGAGCTTTCCTTAAGAAGGCCATCGCCGAAGGAGGAATGCCCTTCGACATGAAGTTGGACGATTCCACCCGCCGCGCCTTTGCCGCCGTGCGCTCCATGAGGGAGACCTCCGAGGCCAACGGAAACGCCGAAATGACCCTCGACGAGATTAACGAGGAGATCGCCAAAGCGAGGAGGGAAAGGAAGGCTCGTAAGCCATGAAGCGGTACTATGCTGTCGTCGACACCAACGTGCTCGTCTCCTCCATGCTGAAAAGCGAATCGATACCCGGGCAGGTCGTGGATCTGATTCTGCTAGGCAAAATCGTCCCGCTCCTCAACGAGGAGATCATCACCGAATACGAAGACGTCCTCACGAGAAACAAATTCGGTTTTGAGGAGGGGAAGATCGAAGCGCTCATCGCCAGTCTAAGGGAAAAGGCCATCTTTCTGCCGAGGGAGCACACCGAGGAAGCCTTTCCCGACGAAGACGACATCGTCTTCTTCGAAATCGCGCTCAGCGGACGCTCCACGATGGATGCGTACCTCGTCACGGGGAACCTGAGGCACTACCCCGTCAGAAGCTACGTCGTCACGCCACGACAGATGCTTGAAATCATCGAGAGCGACTCGGATTGACTCGGGCGCTCTTTTTCGTTTGCCTAGTGGTGAGAAACGGATATCACACCGGCGAGCACCAATCTACACCACTTTACACCACGTTACACCACTCACCACCAATTTTGGTAAATCGCCCCATTTAAGAAAGGTTTACGCGCGCATCCGCTCGCGCGAATAATGCGCGCCACCGCTTTATTCCTGCTCTAAGGAGCCCGTGAGAAATGACGACGAAGCAAACGTCGGCTTTTTTGCCCTAGCGACGATTCGCGTCGACGCGTGGTAAAATAAAGATGAAGCAAAAAACTTTCCTCGAAACACCCGCCGATCGAACTTTACCAAGGAGCGTTCCGCATGAATAAAGAACTGTTGAATGGCTTGACGAAAGAGCAAATCGCCAAAGTGAAGGCCTGTAGCAGCGCCGAAGAAATTTTGGCCTTGGCGAAAGCGGAAGGCCTGGAACTCACCGATGAGCAACTGGAGGCCGCTTCTGGCGGCGTTTCATGCCTCTACATAGACATAGGGTCCGAAGATAAATGCCCCGAATGCGGATCGACCGACGTCAAATTGCTCGCGCATCAATATTTATTGTGCAACAAGTGCCTACACCGCTGGAGCCCATCCGTCACGGTCAATCGTTAAATAAGGACGACGCGCCTTTAACCTAGTTCGCTTAAATGACCCGGAAAGCCCCGACAAGACGGGGTTTTCTTGATGCTTTTGCAAAAGACCCGAATAGCCCCATATTCCAAAAAGATAAAGCAAGCTCATGGAGATGCGCCTTTCCTTGTATCTCCTTTCGATGGCGATGAAATTGAAGTTATATGGATCCCTCGTCAGCTGCTGCGCCAAGTCCGAATCGGTCTCGGGCAGGGTGAGGGCAAAATTCGTGGTGGCCTTGCCTTGGCGGAAGTAAAGTCCACTTTTGAGAAAGTTCAGCAAGACGCCACGCGACCAGCCGTTGGCATATGCTTTATGAACGTAGAACAACGACTCCTCGGCGCTTTTCGCTTTGCCAAGAATCGCCATATGGTGGCCCCATGGAACGGAGAACAATTCCACAGCGACCTGCTGTGCATTTTCCATTGCAAAGCGTCCTTTATCGGATTGCACAGCAGGTTGCTGTGCGATTTCGGAGAATTCAAAATCGGCCCGTCCGCCAGATGGGTGGGCGATACCGAGGAGGTGATGCTGCGGACCTATTCGCATCTCGTCCCCAACGAAAAGGACCAGATCGGAAGGCTCCTTGACGGGGAATGAAGCCTTTTCAGCAAAAACGGGCAAGACCTCTAAATCCTGCCCGTTTTTTCATATACATCTGCGCCGCCCTGCTTCCGGCAATGGATCAACCTTGCCTTAGTCCGCTGCGAAAACAAATCAGTTCGAGGACATCAATTCGGCGGAACTCTCATCACTTCGACACTTCGGCCAAGAGGGCGTTGAATTCCTCCTCGCCCATGGCGGCAACGATTTTGATCGTGCCTGAGTAGAATTCGTCGAGCTGGGCGAAATACAATTTGGCGATTTGGTAGACGGAAAGACTCTCGTAATCCAGCTTCGAGAGGAATTCCAAGAAGTCCTCGTAGACGGCAGGATCGCCGCTGCATTCGCCTTCCCAAATGTTAGGATTCGCCTCCGAGAGGTAGTCTTGGAGTTCCTCGGCGTACTCTGGGTGTAGATCGTAGAATCTGTCCAACACATTGTAGATGGACAGGTAGATAGAGAATTGTTTGCTCATTTTTTGTTTTTGTCCTTTCTATCGATGAGGTCTTTTATGCTCCTGGGTTCATCATTCATGCCGCAGTCGGTGACCGTGCCATTGCGTACCTTGACCCAGAACTGCTTGCCATCGACAGTTTTGGCGTACCAACGGTTACCATGCTTGTCGGTTCCAACGTAATTATGCTCATCGGAAGCGACCTATGCTATGGCATTTCGATTAGCGGACGTATCGGTCAGGTGCCCTTTGCCCTTTCGGAACATGTGTTTAATCTGACCGTCGTTCTTCGGAAAACTGGGGCGGGTACCGCTCCCGGAGCCAGGGCCGCGGTTACTTGTTGTTAGGATGTCAAAAAGTCACTTGATTTTAGGTGCTGGAATGCAAAAAAGTCCCTTGATTTTAGGTGCTGGAATGCAAAAAAGTCCCTTGATTTTAGGTGCTGTTATCCGTATTATTCCCTTGAGGAGATTCCAATG
>JAFVCC010000053.1 GCA_017479485.1 Bacilli bacterium | reverse complement strand
GGGTTTCATCGTGTAATTGACACCATCTTCATCGCCTTGGTTCGATGCTTTAAGGACAACATCCATGCCAATGACGCGATTTTCCGGGATGCCAAGGGAATCCACGAGGGAGCGGCAGATGAAGCGATCGCTGCCAGAGACGACATAATAGGTGAAGTCGTTGTCTTTCAAATAATCGAAGACTTCGAGCATGGGTTTATAGAAACTCGTCGCGTAAGTCATGCCTTCAAAGCCGTTGGGCGTGTTTTTGGCAAATTCTTTGACATAGGCATCGAATTCCGCAAGGGTCATCCCGGCATAGGCCTTGGCCGCCGCATAAGCATGGACCATGTCGAAATGATCTGGCAATTTGGTGCCCTCACGGACGAAGTCGCGGATGTTTTGGGCCGCTTGGATGACGTCTGCGGGAGCTTTGTCCTTATACGTAGGATCCTCCAGGACGCGATATTCGAGCATGTTGTATTCGAAGTAGGTCGGATAGAGTTCTCCGATGAAGGTGCCATCCATGTCGAAGGTGGCGATGCGGTCCTCGACGGGGATGAAGTTTTTCGAGTCTTTGTTCGTCACGTCCTCCACATAATTTTTTAAAGCAGTCAGCGAGGAGCACTCGTTCCAAAGACTGAAATACTCCTTAGGGGCTGGCGCGAGGCTGCTAGAAGCGCTTTGCGCGTCACTAGAAGATGCTGCTGGAGCGCTGCTTGAAGCATTTTGGCCACCGCAGGAAATCAAGGCGATGGTCCATGAAGCAAGAATAAATAGAACTGGCTTTTTCATAAATTCCTCCGCGTTTCAATATTATTGAATTGCATGAAACGCAACGCAGTATTCTAGTGACAAACTCCCGCAAATGGCAAAGGTTTTTCGCTGAAGTATCGCCAAATAGAAAGAAAGGAGCTGTCGATAACCCATAGGTTTTTCAACAGCCCCCTTTTTTAGAATCTTGTTAGTTATCTTCCAATAACCAGCATTCTCTTAATCCAAATATTGTGTTTTTTAATGTTGTTTGGGTCTCGGTACTCATTAGGAACATAAAATTCAGCTTTATCAGATGTGAAGTTTGTCCAAACAACCTTACTCATATTCTTATTTCCATCTGTTTTATCTTTTAAACCGCTGTATGTTGTAAGCGTTCCGTTTGTTGTTACAAATTGATCAATTCCAACTGGGTCGTATTTTGTAGGTTGATCCATATTCATATAGAAGATAACTGCTTGAATTTTGTCTGGATCAAATGGTTCCCAATCGCCATGGCCTTTGCGATCAATATTTAATTCAAGATGGGTCAAGTAATTCTCCCTACTGAAATGTTGTGCAATAAATAATTCGTTAACTTTGTCAGTTAGGGCTGTCGGGAAAGACGTATTATCATCTTTCACGCTGTTGAGTGAATAATACTTGTTATTCTTGTTTTTTACATAAGTAGTTAATTTATCGCCTGAAGTGTCTACACCTTGGTCAAATAATTCTGTTTCAGCTTCTTCAAATTCTGCCGTATAAACATATGATTTATTTGATTCTGTGGTGAACGTTATGTCGAAATCTCTGCTTACGATCTCTTCACTGCCATTTAAATGCCAACCTTTGAAAGATGCAAAAAACTCAGTTTGATAATTGGTGAGTGAGCTTGCGTGAATTGTGACTTGAGTTCCATTGGTCACAATTTGTTCGTTGCTACCATAACCTTCGATTGAAACTGTTCCATAGTTTTCATTTGCGGAAGACACTTTTACGAGGTTTTTAACGTTCGAACAACTAAAATAAAATTTAACTGATGTGACTTCTAAGCGAGATGCATATTCGATGTTTTCGTTTAATTTCATAGAAATATAATTTCCATGACTTTGGTTGCTAGGAATATTTATTGAATATGTTTGGACTGATGTTGCGCCAATCATCTTGTCTGCGCTATAAACCGAACTCGCTTGTTTTGGATCAATCCTTGTTTCAGTTCTAAGAGTTGCAGCGCCTGGATTTTGTTCTTGCCCTCCATAGACATAGGCGCTTATATCGATTTGGTATAAACCAGTCATAGCAGTTTCATTTTTTAAATACCCGCTATTTCTTTGCCAATAAAAAACATCTTCACCAATAGGATTAACTGAATTGGTGACAAATGTGACATCGTTACCAAGACCTGTTTTGAATACTCCTCTATAAACATCGCCATCATGAACAAAATTAGATCTATTCGATGCGTCAATTGTTAATGTGTATGGTTCGCTCTCAGCGTTCAAAAATGAAGGACGATCCAAGTTGTTTGATAATAAGGCAACCGAAGCAAAAGCTCCAATAACCATTGTGCTAGTTAATAAGAAGATTAAATCTTTCTTAAGCATAAAACACCTCCAATAAAAACTTTTGTATACTACACCTACATGCGTCACAAAAATGTCACAGTTTTAAAAAATCCTTAATACAACTAGTATCAAGGATTCAATGTTAAGATGGTGTACCTTGTCGGGATCGAACCGGCAAACCGCGAAATAACAAGAAAACCGCCCGAAGGCGGTATCTAATCCATTTGGTGGACCTTGTCGGGATCGAACCGATGACCTCCTCCATGCCATGGAGGCGCTCTCCCAGCTGAGCTAAAGGCCCACGTGCCTGTCAGCGTGAATAACTTTAGAAGCCTTCGCGCACGTTGTCAAATGGAATTTTTTGAATTTGGGTCTAAAGCGTAGAAAAACCCCTCCGGGTTCAACGAAGGGGTCGATGCTTTTATCTCTTATGATCTACAAAAGAAGCAATCGCGTGATAGATAGGAATGAGGAGGAATTCCAGCCAATAGGGATGCCAGAGGTTTAATTCATAAGCGTTGCCGATAATGCCCGTCGCGCAGAATACGATAACCACCAAGATGGTGATTTGGAATAGACTCATGCGCCGCTTCCCAATCGCGAGGAATAGGCTCGACAAAACAATCGGCATTAAGAATACGACCCAGCCAGCAGCCCAGCCTAGATTCCCGGAAGGGCCTTTCCAAAGCACGCCGAGAAGAATATAGATGATCGCCGCGACAGGGAAACCAATCGCGTTGACAAGCTTTAGTCCTAAATGGGAACCACTACGGCTCGTCGCAGAATCGGTATTGTTATCTTTCCCGTCAACTACTTCCGCTTCCACTGATTCCACCGTCACTTCGTCGTTAGTTTTCGAAGGCCCATGAACCAATTCATCTAAAGTAATCCCATAAATTTTGGCTAGAGCGACCAAATTATCGGTGTCGGGGCTTGATTCGCCGCATTCCCACTTGGATACCGCCTGGCGGGACACTTGTAGCTTGGCCGCTAATTCTTCCTGGCTTAGCCCGTGGTCTTTTCTTAATGCAATGAGACGGTTGGCAAATTCGATATTCATTTCTTCTCTCCTTTTTTGCTCGCCTAAAGTATGGCAAATGGGTCCAGTTGCGCACCACCGATTCTGCTTTGCGATGGGGCAACTATTGGTTGCATTTTACCTATGGGTCCCTTCTTTTACCACAAAGGATGAAAAAAGATGCCCGATTTGAGCGCCTATTTTTGTTTGAACTAGTTCTTGTTCTTATGTTTGAATTATTCCGCCCGGTGGGTGATGAACCCGCAGTAGTTCGGGAAACCGGCTAGATCAACGGGCTTTTTTTGTTTTTCGTCTTTTTGTTTGACGCAGCATCATCTCCTTGGTTAAATATTCCCGGCACGCGCGCCGATCATTCGATTCGGCGGGCCAATCGCCCCTGAAAAGGGGATTTTTTAATACTTAGGTTTTTCTAACCAATTCGCCTTTGAACGATGGACAGCTTCTTATTTTCCATTTTATAAAACTTGTTTGGTTTGGCCACTTCCCCCTTTCCCCATATTCAAAGCCCGACCGGCGCTATGTCCAAATCGGGCCACAAAAAGAAAAAAAGGGGGTGGCTCTTTTTGTGCTTGCGGATGTACTTATTTCCCGACGAAGCATTTAAAGGCAAACTATTTCCTACCAAAAAAGATGCCCGATTTGAGCATCTTTTCTAAGCTCGCTGGCGCGCTTGATACGATTCGAACGTACGACCCCTTCCTTAGGAGGGAAGTGCTCTATCCAGCTGAGCTACAAGCGCAGAGTGGTCGGAACGGCGGGACTTGAACCCGCGACCTCCTGGTCCCGAACCAGGCGCACTACCAAGCTGTGCTACGTCCCGAAATGCCTTTTGCAGGCGGGCAAGATTATATAACTAACCTCACATGAATTCAAATAGGCTAACTTGATTTGTTTCACTTAAACCCTTCAAAACGCCTAATTCATCCAGTTTCTTGAGCAACGAACCACTGAGCCTTGAAGCGCGTTCGAGCAAATCTTGCTTCGAAATGAAGCGTTTGGGCTTGCCGAACTCGTCTTTTTCCTCGCGGGCGTCGCAGATGGACTTCGCGACGTTTTGCCCCAAGCCTTCAATGACGGAGAAGGGCGGAATGAGCGCTTTGTTCTCGTGGTCGACCACGAACATCTTGTAGTCCGAACGGTAGAGGTCGATGTTGGCGAACTTATAGCCACGTTCAAGCATCTCTAAAGCAACAAGCAAGGTTTTGTACTGCTTCTGCTCTTTATTGCTTAAGGGGTTATCGCGATCTTTAAGGCGCGGTCTCCATTCTTCGATACGTGAGATAACCGCATCTTCGCCATCGATCATCGTCTTGATGTCCCAGTCGTCGCTGCGGATGGAGAAGAATACCGCGTAGAACTCCAAGGGATAGTAAAGCTTAAAGTAAGCCACACGCACGGCCATCGTAACGTAAGCGACCGCGTGTCCACGCGGGAAGAGGTAAGCGATCTTGTTGCAGGAGTTGATATAGAATTCAGGGACCCCGTGTGCACGCATTTCCGCTTCTTGGTCCGGCTTTAGCTTCTTGCCTTTACGCACGCCTTCCATAATTTTGAAAGCCATGGAGGAATCCAGGCCCATCGAAATGAGATAGGTCATGATTTCGTCACGGCAACCGATAATCTCATTGATGGTCTTGCCTTCGTGGATCAAGTCTTCCGCATTGCCCGCCCAGACGTTAGTACCATGGGCGAGACCCGAGATGATGATTAAGTCATTGAACGTTTTCGGACGAAGCTCGGAAAGCATCTGCATGCCCTGCGTCGTACCGAATTCCGGAAGCGCCGCGGCGCCGGTATCATAGCCAAGGTAATTGCGGTGCATCTTGAGTTCGCGTTCCGAACTAAAGAGGGAAAGAACCTTAGGATCATTCAGCGGGATATCCTTGATGTTCACGCCCGTTAAATCGCGATAATAACGCATGGCCATCGGGTCAACGTGACCCAAAATATCAAGCTTTAAAATCTCGTCGTGCAGGGCGTGGAAATCGAAGTGGGTGGTAAGCCAATCCGAATTGATGTCATCGGCGGGGTGCTGTACCGCGGTAAAGTCGAAGACCGAACGGTCGGCGGGAATAACAACGATGCCGCCTGGATGCTGACCCGTGGTGCGCTTGACGCCTTGGCAATGGGACGCGATATAGGCGATGTAGTTGGAACTGATGGTATCGAGGTTCTTGCCAATCTTCTCAAAATAGCCGCGGACGTAGCCGAAAGCCGTCTTTTCGGCGACGGTTTCGATCGTGCCGGCGCGGAAGACGTTATTCGCGCCCAATAGGTCTCGGCAATAGTTGTGCGCGCGGTGCTGCGATTCTTCTTCGAAGTTTAAGTCGATATCTGGAACCTTATCCGCATGGAATCCAAGGAAGGTTTCAAAAGGAATGTTCTGGCCGTTGGTCTCTAGTTTTGCGCCGCATTTGGGGCAGACGCGGTCTGGGAGGTCATAACCCGAGCGATAGACTTGGGTGTCCATGAATTCGAGGTAATGGCAATGGGGGCAATGATAATGGGCCGGCAAGGCGTTAACTTCGGTAATCTCCGCCATGGTCGCGGCGAAAGAGGAGCCGACCGAGCCACGGGAACCGACGATGAAGTGCTCGGGTTCCGCGTTAGCGAGTTGAATCAAGCGGTGAGCGATGTAATAGGTCACCGAATAGCCCGAGCCGATGATACCGGAAAGCTCCTTTTGAAGGCGATTCCACGCGAAATCCACCGCTTCTTTGACCTTAGGATCATCATCGAAGGTGTAATCGTAGTTCTTATGGAAATTGGTCTCGCAGAGTTCCCTGAGAATGGTGTCTGAATGAGGCAAGTTAGCGTCTGGTGTATACGTTTTGGTATCCACGATGACAATGTCGTCATCCATCATCGAGGCGATGAGGTTGGAATTGGTGACGACGTATTCGTAGGCCTCTTCCTTGCTGCACCACTGCTCAAAGGAGTCGAGCATCTCGCGGGTGGTACGGAAATGCTGGTCCGGGTTTTCGAAATAGGGCATCTTTTCGCGCGCTGGCGGGAAAAGCGGATGGCTACCTGCGCCGATACCTTTCGCGGAAATGAAAACGTCGCGGTAAATCTTATCGTCAGGCTCAACATAATGGGCGTCGCCCGTAGCCACGACCGGTTTGCCCGCGATATGGGCGGCTTCCACAATGTCGCGTAGCAACATGATGAGACGTTCCTTCGAGGCGATACGGCCCATGTTGAGGAGGTAAGAATAGTTCTCTAAGGGTTGGATTTCGATGAAGTCGTAGAACGAGACCGCCTTAACGAGGTCCTCTTTGTTGCGCGTCATGGCTATGTCAAAGATTTCGCCATTGAAGCAGGCGGAACCTAAAAGCAAGTTCTCGCGGTGGGCGGCAAGAAGCTCCCTCGGGGTCTTCGGGATGCGGGCGAGATAGGTAGTCAAACTCTGCGTCGTCAGGTAGAAAAGCTCATTGATGCCCTGCTTATTTTTGGCATAAGCCGTCACATGGTGTTCGTGGATGTGGCGGAAATACTGGCGGTATTCTTCAATGGCCGCAGCTTTTTCTGGATCCTCTACGGGGTCGGGATTCACCCCTTCAAGGCCAGACAACTCGTTCGGGTCTTTGATTTGAAGGGAATCCAAGTCCTTATGGGTGATGCCTGGATGAGCGTGATTCAAGCGCAGGATAATCTCCTGCCAGCCTTCGTTGAGGGCAGTAGCGTCATAAACGGCGCGGTGAGCAGAATCATCGTCATAAGACTCATTGAGACCCAAGCGGCGCAGCATATCGCCTTCACGGTGCCTCGCGGCGGTCGGGAAGAGGTAACGCGAAAGCTGGACGGTATCGATGGTTGGGTTATGGATGGGCTCGAGGCCGCGCTCGATGAGGTGGGTGTTCAAGATGCCCACGTCGAAGGGCGCGTTGTGAGCGACGAGGATGCAGCCGTCGAACATCTTCTGAATGCGCGGCAAAACTTCGTCGAACGTCGGCGAACGGAGCAGTTCTTCGGGGTCGATGTGGTTGACCGCCAAAGCGCCTGCAGCGTCCTTGAGATCGGTCTGGGGGTTAATCAATGTGCCAAAAGACTCCATGATGCGGCCGTTTTGCACGACAACGCCACCGAATTCGATGATCTTATCGTGGCGGCAGGATAGACCGGTGGTTTCGGTATCGAATACACAGTATTTTGCGTCTTTTAAGGGAATGTCGGCTGGGTTCATGATGGGATGAAGCGACGGGTCGAACATGTAGAATTCGCAGCCGTAGAGAATCTTTAACGGCTTCTCGTCCGTTTGTAGGCCCTTTAAGGAATCGCGATGGGCATCGCGGGCATATTGGGCGGCGGGGAAAGATTGCACGGCACCATGGTCGCATAAACCAATCGCGCTCATGCCCATGTGGCGGGCGGCTTCATAGAAGTCCTTGAAGTTGGCAACACCATCCATCGTGGACATATTCGTATGCAAGTGAAGCTCCACGCGCTTGACGGGTTCTTCATCGGTGCGGAACGTCTTTTTCGGCAATTTGTCCATAAAGTGGACGATGATGACCTTGGTGCGGGTGAATTTATCGATGTCGATCGCGCCGCGGACGCGGTAACGGTCGCCTGGAGCGAGCTTTTCGAGTTCCTCGCGTTTCACTCTTCCTTCAAAGGCGCGGAGGTTGATCGCGTTGCTCGCATCGCCCATGGAAAAAGAATTCGAAGCGCGACCATTGCGGCCTAAATTGAATTTCACCTGGAAAATTTCGCCCTCGAAATCCACGTTGCATGGGGTGAGGGAATAAATTTCGTCGATTTTTGAAACCAAGGTGTAATTGCCTTTGGTCCACACGCGTTCACGGTTTTCCTGCTCTTTTTTCCATTCCTGGCGGGCTTCGTATTGATGGAGCATCTCGCGTTCGGTTTCGGCGCGATAGAACTCTTGGTCTTCTTGAATTAAGCGGCGTCCGGTTTCCGCATCATTGATGTCGAATTCCTCTTCGTCATCGTCATCCTCGTCGTCATCGTCTTCATCATCGGATGCGCAATCGACGGCAACTTTAGGCTCTTCGCTCGCTTCGATATCACATTCCTCTGAAGGCTCAATCGGTTCGGGTTCGGGCTCATTTTGGGCAGAAATCGCTGCAGGTCCCTCCTCTTTTTCCAAAGAAGCGGGTTCTGTATCTTCTTCAAGTTCATCATCGAGGTTCAAGACTTCTTCTAAAACCTCTTCTTCCTCCGTTAGTTTGGCGGGGGAGGGAACTTCTTTAGAGGCGGGAGCAGGTTCATCCGCGGAAGGCATGGGGGAGGTGGCTAAAGGAGCAACGGGCGTTTCTTCTATAACGCTTTCTTCCGTTATGAATGAAGTTTCTTCGCCGGCGGCTTCTTCAGGAATTTCTTCCTCGGGCATAAACACCGCCTCGGTAGCAGGTTCTTCCGCGACTATTTCCACCGCTTCAGGAATCGATTCTTCCATTAATGGAGGCTCTGCCATCGGCGCAGGTTCTTCGACCACAGGCTCAATCTTAGGGGCGGCTACTTCCTCCTCAATGAGAAAAGGATAATTCACGTATTGGAGCAAGTCGCGGAAGTCCTTGATGGAGCGAGAGGATTTGTCGCGCGCTTCTTCCGAGGCATAAGAAATCACAAGGGCGGTTTCGTTTTTTTGCTCCAAAGTAAATTCGGGATTGCTGCTATAACGGCAGAAATACCAGTCATAGAAAAGCGTTGCCACATCTTGCGCAGTAGGTTCGTTTAAATAAGTGAACCGAAGTGTATATGGATATTTAATCGAGGAAGAGGCCTGGATGAATTCATCAAGTAGCCCGTATTCCCATGGCACCGTCTTCTCGATGGCCATATCGATTTGGTTTTCGTTGAAAGGATTACGGACCGCCATGACGAACGAAAGATCAAAGCGTTCGATGTCTTCCAGTCCGATGGAATAAAGGAAGCGTTGTATTTTGCTCAGCATGGAAACACCTCCTAGAACAAAGC
>JAFVCC010000052.1 GCA_017479485.1 Bacilli bacterium | reverse complement strand
GTCCTCCCCGATAATGATGTAATCATTATAGAGTATTACACTTTATTACACTAGATAAAAATTAAGAAAAAATGAATTTGTCAAGTTTCTAAAATAAAAAAATATCTTCGTAGAAGATAAATTTCTAAATTATCATCAAAGCAAAACTTTGAGCCTAAAGATTTCTAGTGTTATATCCTAAAAACGGGGGTTCGGATTTTTGCTATTATTCGAGGGCGGACTATATGGAAGAACGGCTTGCGAGTTTCCGAGGTTGGACTAAGTCGATCATTTAGGGAAAACCTAGGCAAAGCCTAAGATATAATATGTACAATAATATGTACGTGAGTACTTTATTTAGTACTACGTTTATAGTATTCTTATTTCGGAGGTGAAATAATGTCTATTACCAACATTTCTACATTGAGAAAGAATCTTTTCGGATCCCTAGAAACCGTTGTTGAATACAATGACACCATTACGGTTAACACTAAAAAAGGCAACGCGGTCATCATTTCGGAAGAGGAATACAACGCCATGCGCGAGACCATTTATCTTGCTTCACAACCAGGCCTCATCCAAAGGATTAAGGAAGGGGAAAAGGAGGACATCTCTTCCATGCCGGTCTATAACCCTAATGAGGAATGGTGATTATGTGGGAAATCCGTTTTACCAAAAATGCAGAGAAGGATAAAGAAAGATTGAAAAGGGCAGGAATGGTAGAAAAAGCAAAGAAATTGCTGAACCTCATTGCCACCAACCCCTATCAAACGCCCCCGTCTTATGAAAAGCTAAGCGGCGACTTAGAGGGCTATTGTTCAAGGAGAATCAATCTTCAACACCGCTTGGTTTATAAAGTCCATAAGGATTTGCACATCGTTGTAGTTCACTCGATGTGGTCGCATTACGAATATTGATGAAATGAATCGCGCTGGAACGGCTTGGCTACATCGCGGCACAATCCGCTAGGGAAAAACTAAATCCGAACCTCATCCGCCATGGGACTAAAATGGGTTCGGTTTTTTTATTTCAAGTGAATCCTTTCGTCCCCCTTCGTTTATTCGTCAGGCGCCTTCCTAAACTCTGCGGGCTATCTTGTGGTGGTGGAAACCTTGAACGTCAGTATAAAGGAGTATAAAAATATGAAATCGGACAATCCCTTCACACTATTGTTTGGCCAGCTTCCGCCGAGTTATATTGAACGCTCATCTCAAACGGATTACATAAAGGAAGTTTTTGAATCGGAAAACCCATTGTCGCGCCAATTTATAATTACCGGTGTCCGTGGCTGCGGCAAAACCGTCACGATGACGAATTTAGCCCATTATTTTGAAAAGAAGAAGGAATGGGTTGTGGTGGACTTAAACCCAGAATCGGATATGCTCGAATCCTTCGCATCAAAACTTTATGGCAACTCAAAAGTACGACACTTGTTCTTAGAAAAGAACTTCAGTGTCTCTTTCAAAGGGGTTGGTTTTTCAATAGATGGCAAAAGGCCATTCACGAACGTCGAGTCTGTCATAGAGGAAATGCTTAAGGCGATGGCAAAGCAAAAGAAGCATGAACGTTCCAGAAAGATATCGGTGCGATGTTTTTGAATTCGTCGGCGTTTTACGTAGTTTTTACGCTTTTTCCCAAACAGAGAGGAGCTCTTTCTTGGTCGAAAGTGATGCGTGAATCTTCATACCTTTGCCTTCAAATCCTTCGATATAATTGCCCTTATTTTGCTCACATTATGCGGTGCGGAAGCGTGTGCATGAGGCAAGATAACGCGCAAAAAAGCCCAAAGAACGCCATAGAAGATAGGCAAATAATCCAAGTTAAGCATACAGTCGTCCCGATTTGGTCAGTTATCTCAAAAGCTTCACAAGGTCCGTTCTTGAAATGTAAGCGCTTCCATACTAGTTTTCCAAATAGAGTTCAAGGGTTGGCCCTAAGGGAAAGCCCCATATATAGCGGAAGACATAAGATCTCCGCAGAAAGTGAGAGTTTATGGAAAAGCATAAACTATTTGTCATTGCTGGCGCCGCGCTTTTGGGCGCCGCGTTAAGCGCCTGTGGTGGTGGCGGTGCGGCCGTCGCGCCAAAGGTTTCCTACATCATTGACGAGAACAATCCCGTCTACAAGGTCATCAAAGAAGCCCAGAACATGGATGCCAAGGACCTCTACAAGAAGGCCATGGAAGAAATCAACGGCAAAGAGTTCACCGGCATCGGAAACTCCAGCCGTGGCAAAACCGCAAAAGAGTACTTCATTAATTATTTGAAGGGTCTCGACAAGGACGGCAATCCATCGGACGAAATCAAGAAGGCGTTCCCTTATGCCGACCCGAACTTCAACTGCACCATCAACTGGACGCAGCCCAAGGAAAACTCCATCTTCACGATGATCGACACCGACGTCAAGTCCTCCAACCACGTCATCTCGATGACCCTCATTCAGGACGCGAACCAGATCGCCGCGAAAGAGATCAACACCGGTAATTTCTACAACTATATCCCGAAGGAGTGGAAGGGTGAAGAATCCAATAAAGAGCCATTTGCCCTGCAATCCCTCAATAAAATCTTCGAATTCAATAATCTCGGTAACAAGACCTTCAAGAACTGCTGGGACTTTGTCCGCACTGGCGAAACCCCGATGTTCATGACCCCGCAATCCGAACCTGTCGGCCGTAACTGGCTCATCATGCTCAGCCAAAAGAAGTACAGCGACATCCTCATGAACGCCGCCAAGGCTCTCGAAGGAACCGAAAAGGAGCGCATCGAGAAAGAAGCCAATGACCTCGCGGGCAAGGCGAGCGAATTCAAACTCGACGCCGAATCCGGAAAATATGGTCTCGCGTTCGCAAAGCTTTGGCTTAACCAATATGCGGCCCGTACCGATGATGGCCCGATCTGCAACGAACTCGTGACCCAGGCCGCTGCTGGCTCTTCCGCCTGCATCGTCTATTCGAAGCTGCGCTCCATCGCAGAGTCCGATACCTCCTCTAAGAAGAACGTCACTGTGGCCGCCTACCAGGATGGCTACAAAGGCATCGGCGGATATATGTATAAGCATTATCTCCAGGTCCTTAAGACCTCTCCCTATCCTTGGACCAGCTGCGCGTTCATCCACTTCATGACCTGCACCCATGACGGCTTCGCTGCTTGGGGCAAGGACATCGGCGGATATTGCTCCAACACCACCACTGGCGTGAACCAAGATCACTCCAACGACGGCGGCACCGACTTCCCCGTCTTGAATGACAAAGGCTATGACTGGTGGGTCGGCACTGGCGAAGGCAAGGGTAACCTCGTCGTCGAGGATGGCGCCTATTGCGCTTCCGTCGAATTGACGGTTGGCACGTGGCTCGACACCCTCAAATAGTCCTCGCAAAGCGTTCGTAAATTAGGCCGTAAGGGCGCGTCCCTTACGGCCTTATCCTGTAATCAAGGAGGTCGTTATGAAAAAATCTCCTGCCAAGTCTTCCCACGCCGTCGGAAGTTTCTCCAAGGCATTGACCTTGATCACGACGTGGTTGAATCGTCCGGAGAATACCATTCTTCTCGTTTTAGGGATCATTCTTTCTTTTGCTGTCCTCTATCCTCTATGGTCCGTCGTTCAGAATTCCTTGACCATACACCCGGGTAAGGAGGCAATGATCGCAAACTCCCTCGGCTTCGGTTTAGATGGCCTTCAAGGGGCCAACTGGTATTACCTTATGTCTGGCCCATATGGTCAGAAATATCTCTGGGAGCCATTAGGCAATTCGCTGCTTCTTGCGACGTTAAGCTGCGTTTTCGCATTGATTTTCGGTGGCGTCGCCGCTTTTTTGGTCACGCGCACGAATATGCCGTGCAAGAAGTGGATTTCCACCGTTTTCATCTTCCCTTATATCATGCCCCAATGGACTCTCGCGCTGGTTTGGAAGAACCTCTTCTGGTCGGCGAAAGTGACCGGCGGCGCGGATGGTTTGCTTGCCTTTATTAGCAATGGGGCGATCGCGATGCCCGAGTGGTGGTGCCGAGGGCTATTCCCCTGCGCCATGGTACTTGGCATGCACTACGCGGCCTTTGCCTATATTTTGATCGGCGGCATCTTCAAGAATATGGACGCATCGCTGGAAGAGGCGGCCACGATTCTCAATACGCCCAAATGGAAAATCATCTTCCGCATCACGATCCCGATGATTATTCCCGCCATTCTCTCGACCATCTTGCTCGTCTTCTCTAGCGCCGTGGGTTCTTACCCCGTCGTCCATTATATTGGCGGCAAGAACTTCTCGGTTTTGGCAACATCCTATATTGAGTTACGCGCGATTACCGGCGATGGCTATGCCGCAATCATCGGCATCATCATGCTCGTCATCGGTTTCCTCATCCTCATTGTCAACCAGCTTACGATGCATTCGAGGAAGCAGTTCATCACGGTTTCGGGCAAATCGGCCCAAGCCACCAAAATCAACTTGGGCAAGGTATTTAAGTGGGTATGCGCGGTCGTCTTGATCATCGCGACATTGCTGACCTCGTTGCTACCGATTCTCTCATTTACTTTAGAAACGTTCGTGGAGAACCCGGGCGACTATTCCTCCTTCACGACCAAGTGGTGGGTCTACCACGAAAACGGCGAAGTTGGTATGTATGGCAACTATGGCGTTTTCTATAACGCCTCGCTTTGGACTTCGTTCCGTAACCAAGCCATCGTCGCGATCAGCTGCGCCCTCATTGCCGGTTCCATCGGCTTTTTGGCGGGCTACGCCGTCAGCCGTAAACGCAAGAGCAAATTTGCTTCCTACGTCAACGGCATGTCCTTCTTCCCATACCTCATTCCGGCGGTCGCTTTCTCCGTCGCCTACTATGCCTTTGGCTTGCAGATGGGGCTTGGCGGCTTTGCCGGGGCGATGGTGCTGATGATCCTCTGCGGCTCGGTGAAATATATCCCGTTCTCCTCCCGTTCCTCTTTGTCGGCCATGATGCAGCTCTCTCCGGAAATCGAAGAGGCCGCGGTCATTCAAGGGGCCCCGTGGTGGAAGAGGATGGGACGCATCGTGATCCCCATCCAAAAATCGGCGATCATCTCCGGCTATTTGCTGCCGTTTATCACCGGTATGCGCGAGTTGAACCTCTTCATGTTCCTTGTATCCAACAACGATCAACTCGCGACGACTTCGCTTGCTTATTACGACGAGATGGGCCTCACGCCTTTCTCCTCGGCGGTCAACCTCATCATCATCTTGTTCGTGCTCGCCGCGAACCTACTCGTCAATCTATTAACCGGTGCCTCCATTGATTCCGGCATCGGAGGAGGTAAGAAAAATGCCTAAAATCATCCTCGAACACGTCAATAAGAAGTGGGGTTCTTACTATGGCGTCGATGAACTCAACCTCGAAATCGCGGATAACGCCTTCGTTACTTTGCTCGGTCCTTCCGGATGCGGCAAGACAACGACGCTCCGCATGATCGCGGGGTTAGAGACACCCACGAGCGGACGAATCACCATCGGTGACACGGTGGTCTTTGACTCCGAAGCGGGCATCAATGTCCCCGCCTCGAAGCGCAACGTCGGCTTCTTGTTCCAAAACTATGCGCTTTGGCCGAACATGACCGTCTACCAAAACATCGTCTTTGGTTTAAAGAATGTCAAAGAAGAGATGGAAGTGTTCGAATGGAAACTCGTGCGGCTCGACGACTACATCCGCATCCTTTCCAAGCCCGACAAAGTCGTTTCGCTCATCAACGACTCCAAGGACAAAGACGGACTCATCAAGATGGATTCCGCGATCTTGAAGATCACCGACTTCTTTGAGGTCTCTTATCCGACCGCGAAGAAAGTCTTTAAGCTAGGCCTGCAAAAAGATGGGGCAGACCGGGCTCAAATTGCTAAAGCGGAGACGGAAAAAGCCAAAGCCGAGATGGAGGCAATCCGCGCGAAATACTCTGCAAAAGGCGTACATCTTGACGAGAAATTCCGCATCCTTGGTTCCGACGGCAGGCCTTTGATTAAACTGCGCAAGCTCTCTCCGGAAGAAATCGACCTCAAACTCCGCGCCTCTGCGCGCACCTTGAAGATCGGTCAATTCATGGACCGTTACCCCGCCGAGTTATCGGGCGGCCAGCAGCAGCGCGTCGCCATCGCTAGAACCCTCGCCCCGGGACCGAAAGTCCTCTTCATGGATGAACCTCTAAGCAACCTCGACGCGAAGCTACGCTTAGAGATGCGTTCTGAATTAAAGAGGCTCCATATGGAGACGGGGGCGACCTTTGTTTACGTCACCCATGACCAACTCGAGGCTATGACGCTCGCGACCAAGGTCTGTTTGATGGATAACGCCGTCTTGCAGCAATATGATCCTCCATTAGAGATTTATTACCGTCCGACCAACCTCTTCACCGCCGACTTTATCGGTACCCCGTCGGTCAACCTCGTGGAAGTGAAAGGAAAAACCAACGCGAAAGGACAGTTTGAATTTGAAATGCTCGGTGGCCATAAAGCCATCTTCACGCCTCGCGAAGCGACCTTCGACCTTGCAAAAAAGCGCGCCGAAATCGCATCGAACGCCCGCGTACCGACCGCGGATAAGTCCAATAAGGACGTGCCATTCCCCTATAAGATTCCGCTCATTCAACAACCCGTCGACGTCGTGGACAATCCCGTCATTGAGGATGATGACTTCGTCCTTGGCATCCGTTCTGAATACATCACCATCAACGAAGAAGGCAGCCTCGATGCACAAGTTTATTCCGCTATGCCTACCGGCAAAGAGACGACCATCCGACTTGAAGTGGGTAACTTCTTGCTTACCGGCGACGTCTTCGGCGCGATCGACTATCCGATCGGCACCAAGGTGAAACTCGGCTTCTCGGGACATCACATCATGCTCTTCGACCGCAAGACTCAAAAGCTCTTGACCCTCGGGGCACTAGAAATCCTGAACTAACCTGAGACGAAAGCCCTCATTGGGCTGGGGCAACCCGGCTTAATGAGGGCTTATTTTATTTCGCGGCGGAATCGTAGTTCACAAGGATAAAAATTGCTTCCTTGTCAGGTCGCTCATATGGTCTTCCGGGTTTTAACAAACTTTTCAAATATGTTGTTTGTTAAGGAATGATTCGTTAGGCTTCTTTGGTTTCGCGTGCTCAGTTTTTAGCGCGCGAATATTTCGAATATCCTCCCAGCACGGGCCGGTGGCCGCTGCTGCGTTAAAACCTCTAACCAAATGCTGAGTGTTAAAGAAGAAACAGCGAAATACCTCGCAAAACCACGCTTATTTTGCGAATGAACTTCAGAATTGCCGTAAATTAGTACGACTTGGATCGTGAAAAATAGTGAAAAAATAGTGAAATTTTAGTGAAGAATTGATATACATTATTCGGGAGGATCTATGATTCATTCTGTTATCAACAACCAAATTCTTGACGACGTTATTGAGATTGAAAAGAACAAGAGCTCTTTAGATTTGGTTAAGATTCCGCCTAATTTATCCAACCGGTTTCGTAAGAACACGCGGAAAAGGTCTTCCTATGCTTCCAATCGGATTGAGGGGAATCCTTTGACCTATGAACAAGCGGAAGCTGCGATGGAGTCCAAATCTCGTCACTTTCTGAAGCCAGAACAAGAAATCCGGAATTACTACTTGGCTTTGGAATTGCTTGAAAAGAAGCTGGAGAATCACGTGCCTCTTTCCATGGAACTCTTATTGGAAGCCCAAAAGCAAATTTGCGACGGCGAGCCAAAAGAGAAAATCGGTTTTCGAAAGGCCATGCCCGCTGGAGTCTTGTTCGCGGTGTGGAACGAAGATAATACCCCAGCTTACATTCCTCCTGAGCATCAGGAGATTAAAGCCCTAATCCAGGAGCTGCTCGACTATGTTGAGCACTCAACAGACCACCCCCTCATCAAGGCGGCGATCATTCATTATCAATTAGTTACGATTCATCCCTTTGAAGACGGTAACGGCAGAACAGCGAGAATCGTTTCGGGATACTATCTTTCCCTTTGCGGATACGGATTTAAAAACATCGGGTCTTTCGAGGAATATATTTCCTACGATATTGAGGAATATTACGCGTCATTACAAATGGGTTTGCCTGTTCTTTATTACGATGGAAGAAACAATCCGCCGCATCCTGAAATCTGGATTACGTACTTCCTGAGGATATTCCGTTTGTACACTTCAAAAGTTTTAGCGATCGCGTTAAAGGAAACGAACGATAACGAGGCGGAGCGGCTTTCCCATCTATCGGAGAAGGAGAGGACGTTCCTCAGCTATTTGAAGGAAAACAACATAAAGCTTTTTGCCCCGATAGAGTTATCCAAAAAACTGAACGTTTCGAACCGAACCATCATCAATTGGTGCACGAAACTATCTACGAATGGATACCTGCGACCGATGCTCGTCAACAAAAGAGTTCGACAATATCAGGTACTATGATTAACTCACTTTATTAGATAAGACCCGATGCCCCAAAAACGGTCGAGACTAATTGCCAAAGAGCCAAGGATCTTTGATCAATATATAACCGCCCCTCCCTTCGGAACGATGATTTTCACATATTCCAGCCCAGGCCATAATTGCCGCATAGTAAGTCGATCTCCGTATGGTGGAATCGCCCTTTTTCTTGTCATAGAAGTTCATGCTGATGAAACCATCAATCGTATTTTCTTCTAGACCAGGATCTCCGATTTTTGCCCCAGACTGGGCGGCGGAGTCACCTCGATACATCTTCCCGCCGAGTTGGCAGGCCTTCTCCAATATGGCATCGAATGCTTTCCATTCACAAATTAGTTCTGGATAGCCCGAGTTACGCACCCCTTCCTTTGTCAGCCAAATGGACAGCGGTTCTCCCCGCAGCATTTTGCATTTGGCAACGCCGGAAGAAGCATTGAGTTTCCGAATAATTTCGCCGGAGGCTGTTAAATGGTCCTCTTGGTCTCTCGGTTCCATCTGAGGCGCCAAATCAGGATAAGGAACTTCGTTGATCAAACCTAATTTCACTTTGACGGACCGAAGCTTTTCTTTCATACTTGCGTAATTCAGTCCAATTTCGTTGCCCATCTTGGATAGATTTCCTTCAAATTTAATGAAAAGCTTCACGAATTCCATCTCCTCAGGCGTCAAATTCAATGGAAGGCTGTCTTGAAGATCAAAATCGCCGTTGATTTCAATCTTGCACTCGGGACATTTCAGCTGGCTGATATGAAGTTCGGCGCCACAAGAGGGACAATTTCGAATCACATTGTTTTTCATATGTATTTCCTCAATAAGAATAAACCATTCGACATACATATAATAAAAGTAGAAAAATAATGTGTACATATTTAAAAAATAGAATCCAATCAATTGCTTCTACGTTCCGGAATCAAACCAGTTCTCGGTGGCGTTGAATGTTGATCAAATGTGAGAACTTTCGGTGGGATGTTCGCACCCTCTAAGCCCTATATTTTATTAGAAGAAGAGAGGGGATGATTTTGGGGCTTTTTCTCCCGCTTAAAAAGGGGAATAAATGGCGCGTCTAAAAAATGGGCTTGCCAAGCGCGTTTTTAGACGAAACGCGAGTTTTTCCAAGCGAAATTTTCTGCAAAGTGCGAGTTTTTCCAAGCGAACTTTTCTGCAAAGTGCGAGTTTTTCCAAGCGAACTTTTCTGCAAAGTGCGAGTTTT
>JAFVCC010000010.1 GCA_017479485.1 Bacilli bacterium | reverse complement strand
CGACACTTCGGGTATGAACCGAATGCTCTAACCAACTGGGCTACTCAGCCATTTTGTGGTGGAACTTATCGGGCTCGAACCGACGACCCCCTGCTTGCAAAGCAGGTGCTCTCCCAACTGAGCTAAAGTCCCACAAGCCCGTTAATCCATGCCGGATTGACGGCTCGGATATTATAGACGCGTGATAAGGCGTCATCAAGAAGCAATTTTGCCGAAACGGATTAACTCTCGGAGCTTTGGGCGCGAAGAAAATGTTGATTCCTTCTTTTCAAAGCTGACGAACAGTCGAAATGCTCTATCTAAACGTCACAAAATATTGAAAAATCAGTAGCAAAAACCTCTTATTTTCCAAAATGATATTTCCAAACAATCTCGGTTTAGTGGGAGGCGAAAAAGGAATCGATTTTCCCGAATAGGTCCTCATCGAGTACCGACGTCATCCGCGGATCGAAACGGTTTAAGAAGGCGTTCCATTCAACTTGGGGTACGTTGGAAACGAGTTTTCCATAACGTTCCGTGAGCTCGCGCGCCATGTCTTTGACTTGGTTTGCATAGGCGATGGAGGCGGGGTCATAGAAGATGTCCATATGCCCTTTATCGGGGCAAAGCAGCTTCGTCGCATTCGGAGCTTCGGTGACTTCATACGTCGAGGCGCCTCGAAGTGGGACCGTGGAATCCTTCGCCCCATGGATGAGCAGCGTGGGAACGCCGCTAGACGCGATAGACTTAGAGGCGCTGAGGTTATAGTTTGCTCCCGCCCGAATGCGAAGTGGTTCATCTAATCCTTCCGTCGGCAACGCCATGGGGAATCCGACTCTAGCGGCGGGGACGGCGGCCATTTCTTTTAACGGGGTATCAAAGCCGCTTAATGCGGCAACGGCGCGGACGGAACTTGGAAAATGAAGGCTCGCGCAAACCCCATAGGCGCCCCAGGAATGGCCGAAAAGATAAAGCGGTTGGTTCATGAGGTCATAACGGGATGTCACGTAGGCAATCGCGGCAGAAACATCCAGCGCGCTTTGATGTAAGCCAGGTACTCCATGGCCTTCCGAGCGGCCGGATGCGGTTAAGTCAATCGCGAAGACATCATAACCATGGGTGAGAAAATAGTTCTGCCCGATGGAATAGAGGTCGTCGGCCATGCCGTTCATCCCATGGACATAGAGCACGAGGCCGCGGCTGAGCGAAGCGCGGTAAAGATAGCCCGCGAGATAATTGGAGCCCGAAAGAAAGGTGACTTCTTCCCGCTCGGCTAACGCGGGGAAGTCTTTCCGCGAAAGATAGAGGTGGCTGAAGATCGTGGTGTTCAGCGTTGATGCATCGGAAAAGCGGCGGTCGAAAAAGGCCGAGAGAGCCACTTCCGGAGTCAATGCCTTACACCCGCCTTTTTGATAGGCGTCGGCAATGTTGAGCCCCGTATAGAGGCCTTGAATTATCTTTTTTGGATCCATAGCAAACATTTTGCCACCACCGCTTTCATAGAAGCAAAGAAAATCCCCGTGAACTTTGTTCTCGCGGGGAATCCATCGTGATTGGCGCGCCCTAGGTGACTCGAACACCTAACACCCAGCTTCGAAGGCTGGTGCTCTATCCAATTGAGCTAAGGGCGCGTGGCATCATTATACTCTAGAGCATACAAAAGTTGCGTTTTTTTGTAAGAATCACCAGCAAAACGGCCGCATTTTAGAAAACAAAGACATGTTATCACGCATGTTTAAGCAGGGAAAAAGGGAACGGGCTTCAATCATCCATTCCTATCATTAGCGAGTCATCGTTTCGCTTCTTCTTTCTCCGGCGTGACGTTTTTTCGGGCTTTTTCTTTCTGCTTCTACGATAATTACTGACATGAACGAAACTCTCTATTTAGCCTATCCCTCTCGCCTTGGTGCAAAGGCGAAACTCGTCGCAACGAAACTTGAAGCGAAAGGATTCGTCGTTGAAGAAGCCGACGAGAAACGCCTCGAAGGTTCCTTAGTCCTTCTATTGCTCGACATGGCGACGACCGTGGACGAGATCTATGCCTCCGCCCCGTGGCTTGAAAAGCAATTCGAATACTCCTCGCTGAAGGCACTGCGCCTGATGCCTTTCTTGCTTTATCGTAGTTCCCTTGGCGAAGTCGATGATCAAGTGGAGAATAACCCGGTGGGAGAGACGTTTGAATCGCTTCTTAGCGGTGAATTCAAGCCTTATGGTTTTGACGAAGACGCCGATGATCCTTTAATTGAATTTGATCGCGTTCTGGAGACCTATTCCGAATGACGGGAGAAGAAAGCAGCAAACCTTTCTTCCTTAACGGTTTTCTTCTCAAAGTTTTCGCGTTCCTTTTCATGACCATCGACCACCTTGGGGTGTTCCTTGCGATGCGTCATATGAATATCGAACTCGCTGAAGCGTTCCGCCATATGGGGCGCATCGCTTTTCCGCTTTTTGTATTTCTTCTTTGCGAAGGCATGAGGCTATCACATCACAAGGAAAGATATCTCTTCCGCTTAGGGCTTATGTACGCGATCATTACCATCCCCGAGACGGTGCTGGTCTACGTGCCGAGCCTTGCCTCGAATTTCGGCGTCAGCCCATCGACCCTCGATCCCCATCCTTTCGCGGACGTTTTCTTCCTCGGTTTGTTGCTATATTTCTTAGCAAAGAAGGGATGGAAAAAGGCGTTTGCTTTATTGCCACTAGCCTATTTCCTCGCTTCGTTCTATCTCGAGTATTACGACTTCTATAACCCCTACTTCCCCTATTATCTACGCAGCGGGTATGACATCTATGGACTATTGCTCGCCTTGCTGATTTTTGGCGCGAATCTTCTTTTGGACCACCGCGAGGCAAAAAATGGGCCAACGCCACGATGGCTTAGGAACGTCATTTCCAGCGCGATGATCGGAGCCACCGTCGGCTTAACGCTGCTACTTGGGTTGCTCGTGCAACAGGGTATGTACTCCAGGATGGTATGGCAAAGTTATTCCTGCCTGGCGATTCCGTTTGTCTTGTTTTATTCGGGGAAGCGCGGTTATGACTCTAAGTGGTGGCGCGTCTTCTCCTATTCCTACTTCTTATTGCACATGGCGGTGCTCTATTTGATCTTCGCCTTCATTTAGTTCCAATCGACGTCTTTGGTTTTGCCGCCCAATATCGATAGGAGGTGCATGCGCACCTTTTCTTTCAAGACGCCGTAAAGACGGCAAATGGCTTTGCCATAGGTGCGGAGTTGGTCCTCATATTCGGGGTCTTCGATGGAGGAAGTCTTGTAGTCGACGACGTGGTAGATGCCGTCTTTGACGAAGAACATATCGATGTAGCCGGTGGTGAGGTTTTCTTCATCGTAATAGCCGTATTCGACGTAACGTTCATCCGCATTAGCGGCTAATTGCATCAAGGTCGACTCACTGACGTGGCGGATGATCGCCTGGTCTTTAGGTGAAGGGATAAAGGAGAAATCGCCATCGAAGCGATAGAGCTCCAAATATCGGTGGAGGCGGCTGCCACGTTCTAACACGGTAGATGAAGGAAGTTCATCATCACGGGCTTTCTTCGAGGCGCGGTGATGTTCCGCCGCGACAAATTCGATGGGCGTATCGTCGGTCGGCACTTCCGACAGTTTCGGCGTAAAGGGGGCAGAAGAGGATACGAACAAAGCGTCGTCATAGACTTTGACGAGGTCGCGATAAGAGAAAGATTCGTCCGCGTAACTTCGATAAAAGACGTAATCTAAACCGTCAAAATACCGGGCGAGAGGGAGAAGCAACGCATCGACGAGCAAGGAGAGTTTCTCTTCTTCGGTCTTGAGCTCAATCTGCGGGAAAAGCAAGGTGGCATCGAGCTCCGCTACGCCTTTGCCAAAGCGCGACAATGCCTCGCGAAGGCTTCCGTTATGATCCAAAGGAAGCTCGCCCTGCGTCTCTTCTTCTTCACGCTTGCTTTCGCCGCTAAATACCATTTCTAACGAGGCGAGGTCATGGACGTTAAGCCGTTCGGCAGGGAAATAAGTCGCGGCGAAAAGCTTCGCGCATTCATCGGTGTTCCCTTGAAGCGCGTCAAAGCGTTTTGCATAGCCTTTTAACGCCTCGTAAAGAAGAGCAAGAAGGGCGTCTTTTTTCGCTTTGGCAATTTCCTTTAGAAGCAGTTCCTCACGTAACGAGGAATAGACGGGCTCCACTTCTTCGCCGAGCGTTAACGGATCGCCCGGCTTCATGGCGTTGGTTTTCATAAACGCGTCGCGTAAGGAAGCAGAAACATAGGGGGAGGCGAGGATCTTAGGGTTCACATGGTAGGTGCTCGGAACCCCCATCATCATGACGTAGGCACTACCTTTTCCGCCGTCTCTTCCCACGAGGTAAACCGCGTTTTCAGCGCGGGTTAAAGCGACGTAGAGCAAGCGGACGTGCTCCTGCTCTTCCTCATCGGAAGTCGCGGCGCCTTTCTTTCTTAAGGGCAAGGTCAAATAGGAGCTTTCCCCTTCTAAAGGCGGGTCGTCATCGAAGGGATAATCGAGGTAAGGGAAGAGGATGCCGTAGTCTTCGTCGAGAGTTAACGCGCCGAAGCTACTGCCTCTTCCCACGCCGTTATCGGAGCTTGGGAGATAGACGATTTTCCGCTCGAGCCCCTTCGAGGCGTGTATGGTCATGAAGTCGACGGCGTCGCTGGTCTCGACGACGGTATCGCTATCGATGGAGAGGCTGCGCCTTGAGATATCCTCGAAGAGGTGGACGAACTCCTTTAAGCCATAACCGAAAGATTCGCCCGTACATAATAAGGCATAAAGTGATTCGATCTTCGCGACGTTATCCTCGACTTCGCCGATGCGGTAAAGATATTCAATGACGTGGAATTCTTCCAGTAACGCAAGGAAGATTTCGCGAAACGAGGAATCGCGGTATTTCCCGCAAAATCTTCGTAAATCCCCGATGATTTTGTCTTCATCGAGCGCTTTCTGACGCGCCTCAGGATCTAAAGACAAGACGCGGTGAAGCTGCTCATCGCTATAGCAATAGACATAGCTTCGGGCTAAGGAGGCGTAATGATGGAGGTACTTCGAATCGGGTATTCCAAGTTCGTTGCCAACCATGGCTAGGAGGGACTGTAAGAAGATGATGGCGTTGATTTCGCGTAAGTCGACGGAGACCTTGTTATTGAGGGGAATGCCGTTTTCGACGAAGAGTTTTTGGTAAATGCGGACGCTGTTTTTGCGGCGCACCAAGATGCAGAAATCGCTCTTGATGCAGGGGCGCTCCTGCTGATTCTTCGCATCGTAGACGCGGAAGCCCGAAGCGAGTTTCTCTTGGATATCGGCAAGGATAGCGCGGGCTTCATATTCAGCGTCATGGAAACGTTCGACGATGGCTTTCTTTTGCAGGTGGTCAGCGCAGGGAGGGATGATGCGATGGACGCCATAGCTTTCTAGCGGCGCTTTGAAGAGGTTCACGGCGTCGTCATAGGTCAGGCGCTCCATCGGGTCGAGATAGTCGATGCCGCCCTGCTTCAATGTCATATAGAACGAGAAGATGTAATTGATGTCGTGGAGGAGACGCTTGGCGCTACGATAATTCTTGTTCATCGCGATGACGCGCCCATCTTCGCCTTGGCGGTACTCCTCTTGCCGCGCGCGGAAAAGGCCGACGTTGGAGCCGCGGAAGACATAGATCGATTGCTTGGCATCGCCAACGCAGAATAGATGCGAACGCGACCCATCCGCGCAGGGCTTGAGCAAGCCGTTGAGGAAAATCTCCTGGGCGTCGTTGGTGTCTTGGTACTCGTCGACCATGACGTAACGGAACCGGCGACGCAATTGCTCCGCAAGGTCTTCGTTCTCTTTCTCGGTGAATATCGTAAGGACGAGGCTCGATACGTCGGCGAAGGAAAACGCATTATGGGAATAACGGTATTCGTCGAGCCGCTTTTCGACGCGGCCCACGAGGAGGAAAAGCAAATCGATGCCATCCTCAAAGAAGGTCATCTTCTTAAGTTCTTCGCTGAGGTTTGAAAGGCTCAAGGCGTCTTCGAGCACTTTCTTGCACTTCTTGATCGCGGCGAACGTCGCGACGTGGCGTGAGGCATCGCCAGGTTCTTTCTTTCTGCTTCCGGGATATTGGGAAGGGAAATAACGTTCGCCATTATCTTCAAGCAACTTCCGCATCGCCTCAAGCAAGGTATAGTCGCCTTCTTTGGTTAAGGAAACGAGGTCTTCAAAGGCGGCGGGGAGGAAGTCTTCTTCTCCTTCTTTAGAAGTGTCTGCGGATAAAACAACTTCATCTAAGGAAGAATTCCAAAGGCTCTGGTCGGAGATCGCGCTTTCGAGCTTTTTCAAATCGAGGTTTTCTTCATCGAAGTAATGGAGGCTTAAGCGGTCGAGGACATAAGCGCGGCGAAGAAGGTCCGTAAGCGACTTCCGTGCGTAGGAGAGGGCGTCATGATAAAGGGAAGACGCGAAGGCGGGGCTGAGGAATTTCTCGTGGTAAGAGGCGACATAGTCGCGGCGCTTATCGGGGGTAAAACGGTCGAATCCTTCAAGAATATTCATCAAATAAGACTTGACGGAGCGGTCGTTTTTTAGCCCGAGTTTCGTCATGAAATCGACAAGCCGCGCCCGCAAAGTGGGATCTTCATAGGCTTCGTTTAACGTCACGTCGATATATTCGGCCTTCTTTTGATCTAAAAGCGTGTCCGAAATGATGGAGAAGGACGGGGAGACGCCAAGCCGGCTCGCATAGAGGCGAAGCAAATAAGCGTTAAACGAGTCGAAGGATTGGACGTGGCTAGAAAGCATCTTAGGATAATCGGGATGGCTATTACCAAACCGCGCTAAAATGCGTCCTTTCATTTCGTGGGCGGCGTTATTGGTGAAGGTGAGGACGAGGAGCTGTTCTGGGGTGATCTCCTTCCGCTCCACTAATTCATAGACGCGCTCGGAAAGCGTCTTGGTCTTGCCGCTTCCTGCGCCCGCTGCGATGAGGATGTTTTCCTTCGAGGAGGCGTAGACGGCTTCAAGCTGTTCTTTGTTGAAACTAGCCATGCTTCTCCTCCTTCTTTTTCTTAAAGTGGCCCGCAACGTCTTTGGAATAGTCTTTGGCATCGCGGCTAAGCACGCGGTAGCAGATGTCCTTATAGGCGCAATAACGGCAGGTCAAGTTATCGCCTTTAGGCTCAGCCCGGAGGTCGCTTGGGCTCGGTGCCATGGGGAAATCGCCGGCGCGGATATGGTTGATTGCCGAAATGGCCGCGGTTTTTGCATCGAGCAAAAGTTCATCTAAGGAGTAGGCGATGCCTTTGGTCCGCGGTATCGAAGCGAGGGTTCCTTCGCCTTTGCGATCAAATAGAGCATCGCCCGCATAGAGGAAGACGCCTTTGCCACTAGGCACGGTCTGCTTTTTCTCGACCTTCAATCCCGTATCGTCGAAGATTTCCCAGAAGTCGACTTCGCGGGAAAAGACGCCTTCAGCGCGCAGAGATTGATATCCGGTCTTTAAGGAGATGGTTTGGTGGTCGTCGTTTTTAAACATCGCTTGGATGCCAGGGAAGGCGACGTGCTTAAGCCCCATGCCACCGAAACGGGCGTCGATTTCTTCATGGAAGTTGTTTTGCATTAAGGCTAAGGCGTAAAGAGGAAGCTGGATGGAGGCGCCGAGGAAGGCTTCGTAGGGACGAAACTCCTCGCTTCCGGTTTTGTAGTCCAAAAGGATGTAATAACGTTCCTTCTCCTTTTCGCCGACTAAGATTGCGTCGATGCTTCCGGAAAAGGGATAGCTTCCATGATCGTCTTCAAGAGCCCACTTCACTCGTTTCTCGCTGTAGGTAGCGACGATGTGGGAATGCTTCGTTTGAGCGCGGACCAAGGGGACATAACGCCTCAAGTTGGTCTTCGTCAGTTCGATGAGCACTTCGTCATAGGGAAGCGCGGGATCGCCGCGGGAATCGCGTTCGTCAAGGTAGGCCTTCACGCCTTCTTGAATCGCCTCTTCGAGGTCATAGTTTTCTTTATAGACGCCCTCAAGGACCTTATGCACCATAACCCCGGCGTAACGTGGGCGAGCGTCATCATCGCTTCGAGGCAAGAGGGAATTGAGGTAATACTGGTAAGGGCAACGGACGTATTTCTCAAGATCGGTCACCGAATAATGGTCTTTGGGATAGCGATAGGAAGAAAGCCCTTTAAAGCGCGAGTCATAAGTGTGGAAGCCACCATAGGGGGCAGCGAAGAACTGACGGTCCAGTTCACGCATATGGAAGAGGTTTTTCGCCGCGCTGCTATGGACGCCAAACGGCTCGTTAAAAGCGGGTCCAGACACTTTCTGAAAGTGGTATTCTTCAGCGATTTGGGCGTCATAAATCTTCTCATCCAAATGTTCTTTTACCCTAGAAATCAACGCAAAACGGTTATATTTTAGAAAGTTGATCGCGATTTCTCTAGCGATAGATGTCTTGGCGTAGCTGGTATTTAATCCAAGGGTGAGCAACTCCTCATCGCTTAAGACATCATCATCGGTGAACTCTTTATAAAAGGTGCCATGTTGCATGCAGGTGAGGTAGGTCAATCGCTCCGAAGCGAAATGGAATGACGAGGTCACCTCCACCCCTTTCTCGCCAAGAGGAATCCGCTTTTTCGTCGCGTTAAGGATTTCGTAGAGAGAGGCATAGGCCGTGGGGAAATCTAATTCGGCTAATCCATATTCTTTAACGATGGGTTCAATGACTTTATATGCCTCCTCGTTAAGTGCAGATAAATCAAACGACTTCGCGGCGTAAAGCTGTTGGCAAGCCTCCGCGATCGAGGCGGAGGAAAAAAGAGACGACTGAACATCGGAGCAAGTCTCGATGCCATAAAGCGACCCGATGGAACGAAGGAAAAAGGCATCAGCATCGTCTTTGACGAAGATGCGTGGCAAAGTTTGGTCATAAGAGTGATTCAAGAATCCCTCTCTTAATGAGGCAAAGATATAGGAGAACTGCTCATATTTGTTTTGGAATTGAACGACTTGGACTTCTTTCCCAAGCTCGGTGATCACCGGGATGTCGAGTTCTTGCAACGACAGTTCGGTATAAGGCACGCCCTTGCGTTTCAATAAACTATGGACCTCGTTGTCGTTGCTCATTTCCAGTAGACAAATCGAGCCCTGGGCAATCTCATATTCGCCAAGAGGGTCTACGCCGATGATTTCCTTTGGCAATAAAGCGAGAAGTTCTTGGCAACGAGGGGATACTCCCACCTCGCCATAGCGGAGAATCCGCATCCATTTTTTCGCTGAAGTGTAGTCCATCCCTGCCCGAAGAAGATAAGGAATCGGATTACCCATATAGGTAAAAGAAAGGCGAGAGAAAAGCATGTCTTTATCCCAAAGTTTGAAAGCAATTTCAGGATGGCTTTTGCGGAACGAGAAAAGAAGGGGGAAGTATTCTTTTTCCGTCACGATGATGGCATTAGATGGGAGGATCATGCTCCTATCATTTTATGCTTTTCTACGTAGTAGGAGCAAGGAGTTCAGGATGCAAATCACGCTGACTCCGGTATCGGCTAAAACCGCCACTTCCATCGGTAGCGATTCGCCAAACACCATCGCCAAGACCATGACCGCCGCTTTGACCAAAAGGGCGAAGCCGACGTTAACGATGATGGCACGGCGGTTATTCTTGGCCACATTCATCGCGTCGACGAGGGAGGCGGGATCGTCATTGAGCAACAAGATGTCCGCCTCTTCGATGGCGAGATCCGCGCCGAGGGCGCCCATCGCCACGCCGATGTCGGCGCGGGCCAAAGCAGGGGCGTCATTAACGCCATCGCCCAAGAAAAGCACGGGGCCAGAGGACTCTTCCTGTTCAAGAAGCGTGAGTTTATCTCCAGGAAGCAGTTCCGCTCGATATCCATCTACGCCTAAATCCTGGGCGACTTTTTCGACGTTAGACGCGGAGTCTCCGCTATATATCTTCGTGAAAATCCCTCGTTTTTGCAGAGATTTCACCATGTTTTTGCTATTTTCCTTGAGCTGATCTTCTAGCGTTACATACCCAAGGCATGAGGATTCGCTAAATAAGAATAGGCGCACTCCTAAAGTGGAATCCACAACGTCGATGCCACGGCTTGCGGCGAGTTTCGCATTGCCTGCAAAATAGGTTTTGCCATCTTCTAATTCCGCCTGAATACCAAGGCCAGGCAAGATCTCGAATTTCTTTGGGACGAACGTATCGACGCCTAAGGAGGACACGATGGCTTTAGCTAAGGGGTGGGAGGAGGCGCTTTCTAAGCTGGCGAAGATGCGCTTGAACGCTTCCTCATCGATGGAGGGATCCACGACGAGTTCCGTCATCGAGAAGGAACCTTTGGTGAGGGTGCCGGTCTTGTCCGTCACGAGGGTTTTCACCCGTAACAATTCATCAAGGAACGAGGCGCCTTTAATGAGGATACCTTTGCTGCTGGCTTTGCCTAAGGAAGCGAAATAAGCTAGCGGTACCGAAATGACTAAAGCGCAGGGGCAGGAGATGACCATGATCTCTAAGCCGCTATAGATGGCGTTACGCCATGAGGCGAAGGTAAATCCCGCGATTAAGATATAAGCGATGGCGATCAAGAAAACCACCGGCGTATAGACGCGGGCAAAGGAGGTGATGAAGCGTTCGGCTTTCCCTTTCTTTTCGAGCGACTCGCTGACGAGGTCATGGATCTTAGCGCTGCTAGAGGAGGCGAAATCCTTTTTGGCCACCAGGGTAATTTCGCCCTGGCGGAGCAAGGTGCCAGAATATACCGTCTCACCCGAGGCGACAAATACCGGAACGGATTCACCCGTTAAGGAAGAAGTATCGCAATATCCGCTCCCTTCCACTACTTCGCCATCGACAGGGATGGCCATGCCCGCATTTACGTAGCAGACATCGCCCTCCTCGAGGGTTTTGGCGCTGACGCGGACAAGCTGACCGTTTTCTTTCTTCAGCGCCTCGATATCTTTGGAGTCGACGGCGCGCTCAATCGATTTGACGCTGCGACGTACGGCGATGGTTTGAAGCACCTCGCCAACCTGCCACAAAAGGCAAACCAAGATCGCCTCGAAGTGTTCCTCCATTTGGAACACCTCGTTGCCAAAGGCGCGCGCTTGCCCTTCGCTAGAAACTTTGAGACACGCCAAGACGAAGGCACCGGTAGAGGCAAGGGATATCAATAAGTATTCGTCGAGGGGGTTGCGGAGATGGATGATGTTATCAAACACTTTATAAAGAATGTCGTATTCAATCACCACTAGGGCGCTTAGATAGAGACCAAAGCGCAGCCAATATAAATCCTTAAATAAGAAACCACAGAGGAAGAAGATGAGCACGCAATAGGCGACGCGAAGCAAAAGGAAGAGAACCTTATGGTCCTTCTTTTTCTCCGCCCCTAAAGCAGCGATCTCCACAGGGTCGCTTTCAACTTCAGCGATGATATCTTTGAGCTCGAGAGGACTAAGTTCCTTCTCTTCGAATTCTACGTAAAGACGCTCTCCGATGAAGTCGATGCGCGCAGAAGAAATGCACGATTTTCCCTGCAAATGCCGCTCGGATTTCTCCGCACAGGCCGCACAGTCAAAACCTGAAATGTGATAAACGCGTCGGATCATAATCGAATCTCCTAACGTTCGCTGACGTGCTCCAAAACCACTTCGATGAGTTTGCGGACATGGATGTCGGAAAGGGAATAGAAGACCTGTCTTCCATCGCGGCGGGCTTGGACTAAATCTGCGTCTTTAAGAATCTTGAGCTGATGCGAAACCAGGGATTGGCTCGCGCCGGTGAGTTCCACAATTTGGTTGACGTTGCGTTCAAGGGAACCGAAGTCCTCTCCCCCACTGAGGTCGTCTCCAAGCAGGCAGACCAGGATTTTCAAACGGGTTTGGTCGCTGGCGATGCTCAGCATATCGGCCATATTGGCAAGGGTGATTTCATCGATCATAGGGTTTCCTCCGAGAGAGAATATATACCCGTTCAATATATGAATCAATATTTATATGAATAATTAGTCATATTTAATGAGACAAAGAAAAGGACGGTCGCCCGTCCCTTCTTTGTTCAGGAATTGAAGATTGTTATTTCTTCTTGCCCAAGAAATCCATGACGGCGGGAAGAATGGCGATCGCACCAGCGACGATATAGACAATCGCGCCGATGATCCAGCCAGCTCCAATGCCAGCAGTGCTCGGGACATCGTCAGCGCCATTCGCGGCATAGAAAGTCGGAACGACGAAGAACATGAAGACGCCAGCGAGGACGAAGCACACGACGGCGCAGAGATTGAGGACGCCGGCGAACTTCTCGAGCGCATTGACTTTGAGAAGCGGGAGAATAACGCCGCAGAGAACGATGACAAGACCAACGACGGCGAGGATCCAGCTGATCAAAGCCATGACGGAGCCTTTGGTGACGACATCGCCTAAAGCGGTGCTCTCGGTTTTACCGAAGATGGCAACGGTGCCCGCGGTTTCAGCGGAGATCTTGCTGCCTAAAACGGTGGCGGAATTCACAATAGCAGGGGTCGCGAGTTGAAGCACAAAGGCGACAACAGCGAGGAGCAGAGCGCAAATTCCAGAGTATTTCAGAAACTTTTTCATGATTTTTCAATTCCTCCTGAACGCGGTTATTATACTGCGATTTGTTCTTGGTGCTCATAAATTCTCTATTTGCTTTGCAACACTGTTTTAACGGAGGGAGTTTCTTTCTCTATTTGTCTGAATAAAATGTTTTCATGGATCTTTCAACGACAGTATGAATGGGCTCAAAGAGCAGATTGTCATTGATCTTCCCCCTGTCGTAGTCAAAAAAACGGATGGACACATCGTTATCGTATGAATATCATTATTTGTTTCGAAGAAACCATTTCACCCTCACGAAAAGGAACGTATTATTAGTTTATGGTAACCATCGACCAAATCATCGCGGAAAAAATCGCTAGTTGGTACATCGGCGAATGGCCAGTAGGCAATCTTGCCTTATGCCTCATCGCGTTGTTTTTATCTACGATCCTTTGCGGCGCGGTCGGCATGGAGCGCGAATCCCGTGGACGCACGGCGGGACTTCGCACCCACCTCCTCGTCGGCATGGGCTCCTGCATCATCATGATTATCTCGATCTATGGCTTCCCCAAAATCGTTTATGGTGAACAAGTGCTCAACCGTGATATCGCCCGTCTTGCGGCGCAGGTCATCGCGGGCGTCGGCTTTTTAGGCGCTGGCGCGATCATCCACCGCAACTCCTCCACCAAGGGTCTCACCACCGCGGTGACGATTTGGATCGTTATGACGATTGGCCTTGCTTGTGGCTCGATGAATTTCATCTTGGCTACCGGTGGAACCATTCTCATTCTCTTGGTCCTTATCTCCTTCCGCAAAATCGAAACGCGCATCGCTCAGAAGAACCCGATGATCAACATGGTTGTGAAAAAAGGTTCTGCCATCCTATCTTCCGTCTTGGAGATCGCGGACCGTCATAACGTGACGGTACAGGAATTTAATTCCACTCTCGACGAAGAAGGGAACATGTCGATTTTCTTCGTAGCACGTATTTCCAATGACCCGAGCAAAACTATCCTCGGTTTCGTCGCGGACTTAGAAAAAGTCGACGGCGTCGTGAGCGTCTCCGCGATGAATGGCGTCGGTAAATAGGAACTTCTTGCATTTGCAAAAGCATCCCCGTTTTGCGGGGATTTTTCATTGATTTGTCCGATCATAGATGCATTTGTTATTTAACTACATGGCCACGATATTTTTTGAAATACCATCGGCTACTTCTTTTTTATGCGCGCGAGGTTTGCTAGATTTATCCCATGAATGCGACGTACTTTCGTCACCTCAGCGACTCCCGATATTGCTTTGCCCTCGACTCTTCCCACACTTTGCTTCGCGTCAACGTGTCCAAATCTTGCCCCATTGAGGAAATGTACATCATCTATGGCGACCCGATGGATTTCACGCGCTTCCATCATGAGCAAAAGATGGAAGTTCGTTACGAGGACAAGTCCTTCTACTTCGATGAGACGACGCTTTGTCTCTACCCCATTCGCCTCATGTACATTTTCCGCTTCGTTAAGGATGGAAAGTAGGTTCTTATCAAAAAAGAAAGCATAGACGCTTCAGCTCCACGCGAATAAACATCTGGCGCAAAACAGATTCTCCACATTTTCGTTTGGTGACGGATCAAATTTCATGGAATACATAAGGTTAGGCTCGTTTTCCTGCATTTAAGGAGAAACGATAAGCAAACTACCGCGCGCAAGATAGCATTAGGAGACTTGATTTGGAGGTCCCTATGAAACGCGCGTCTATTTTGTTTCTTATGCTTGTTCCGATGATTGCGGGGCTTGCTTCTTGTGGCGGCACCACTTCGGCTACGCCCGGAGCGTCCGCAGCTGAACACGTTCACGATTGGGGTCCATGGATTCGCGACGTCGACGCGCATTGGCGTTATTGCAAAACCTGCCATCAGGACGAATATGGCGAACATGAGGACCGCGTCTGCGAAACCTGCGCCGATTTCCACGTCCTCGCCTTGGGGTTCATTGAAGGTGGCGATGGCGCCCACGCCGACTTCGCCAAAGAATGTAACGAATATTTCCCTCAATTAGGAAAAGAAGAGGGTTTTACGTATGATTTCTCCTCAGATTTCGAAAAACTCAACGATGAAAACCTCGCTCATTATGAAGCGGTGATGTTTCTCAATAACTACCCTTATAGCCAAGCGGAGCGTCAAGCCTTTGAACGCTACATGGATCGCGGCGGCGGATGGATCGGGTATCACGTCTCAGCATTCACGATGGAAAACAAGACCTGGGATTGGTATTTTAATTCCTTCCTCGGATCTGGCGATTTCCGCACGAACACCTGGAATCCCACAAAGGAGTTATTGAAGGTCGAATCGCATAACCACCCTGCCGTCGCCCATGTCCCTGACACCTTCATGTCTTCGCCCAATGAATGGTATGGCTGGAGCAACGATCTCCGCGAGAACGAGGACATCGAGATTCTTCTTTCCCTCGATGATAGTACCTTCCCCGTCGGCGATCGCCAAGGGGAGATCTGGTATAACGAATCCGGCGAGGACTATTTCCCCGTCGCATGGGCCAACCGTAACTACAACATGGTCTATATGAACATGGGTCATAACCTCATGCCCTACAACGATTTTGAAAAGCATTCCAAAACCTTCACGGAGGAGCACATGAACCGCTTCGTGCTCGACGCCTTAAAATCGGTCGCGCTTCCCGAAGAATGATATTTGCTGATGCCTAGATATCGGAACGCGCATTTAACGCGCGTTTTTCTTTGCGGAGTCTTCCATGAGCTTCCGCGTCTTTTTGGCCAAAGCGCCATCGTCGAGGAAGCGGGTCATTTTCTCCATGCAAATTTCGCGAAGCACCACTTCGTCGAGTTTTCCGCTGGCGGTAAGTGGGAACTTCTTCACGTAGATGATGTGGGAGGGAATCTTGATGCTGGGAAGATCTTTACGCATTTCTTGGAGGTACTTTTTCTCTGAAAAGTGGAAGGGTTTCCTCTTGAGTTCCACGCAGGCGATGATGTATTCCCCTTCGTCGATGGAGGGGAAGCCAAAGACGCGCACGCCATCAAACTCGGGATATTTACGTAGCACTTCTTCGATTTCTTTCGGGGAGATGTTCTCGCCTTTACGGATGATGATGTCTTTGATACGGCCGTTAAGCACAAGATATCCATCTTCGTCGAGATGCCCCACATCTCCCGTATGGAGAAAGCCGTTTTCGTCGAAGGGTTGTTGCTCTTTGGGCAATTTGTAGTAGCCATTGAAGACGTTATAACCCTTCACGAGGATTTCGCCCGTTTCTCCTGGGGAAAGTAGCCGCTTGGTAACCGGGTCCATGAAGGCGAGCTCAATGCCTTTCATCGGCGTGCCGACAGTAGTCACGCGTTTCTCTCGCGGTGCATCGGGATAGACTAAGGAAACCATGGGGGAACACTCGGTTAGCCCATAGCCATTGAGGAATTTGTTCTTGCCGTATTTCCGTTCCAAAAAGGCGAGTTCTTGATGGGAGGTGAAGCCTCCGCCGACGATGCAATGCTTCACGAACCTTCCTCGATGGAAAAACCAAAATGGAGTGCGAGCTAAATGGCTGAAAATGATGCTGACCGAAGCGTAGTCGCCGCAGCGATTCTTCAAGAATTCCCGATAGATCTTCTTTTTGTCGAACAAGGTGTTGAGATAGACCGTACGATAGAAGGCTAGATACGCATTGACCACGAGCAAACCAAAGCAATGGAACATCGGAAGGAGGCACATGAACTTCTGCGGGAAGACCGGATCGAGGCGATCAAAATTCAAGTAGATGATGTTCATCAAGCTATACTGGCTAAGCATCGCCGCTTTGGGCTTCGACGTGGTTCCTGTCGTGAAGATAATGAAGGAGGTTCTCTTGCTGTCTTCTTCTCTTCCTAAAGGAGAAAAGAAGGGACCCGTGGATTCGTTTTTGAGGATTTCTTTGAAATTCAATTCGTCGTGAAGAAGGGAAAAACAATGATCCGCGGGGACCCTTGTTTGATGAAGCAATTCAACGAGTTCGCCCTCTTCTTTGACCAAAGCCGTGTACTTTCCATGGCATAAGAAAGTGCAGTCGGTATCGCGGATGAGCCCAACGAGGGTTTCATGCCGCGCCATATAGTTGAGAAGCACCGCGACCGCACCAACGCGGATGATCGCGTAGAAAGCGATGAGCCAGTTCTCGCTATTGACGCCAAGAAGTCCTACGTGGTCTCCCGGTTTTACACCATGAGACGAAAGGTAATGGGCGTAGTAATCCACGCACCGTTGCAGTTCGCCATAGGAGAAAGAGACACCTTCGAACCAGAGCGCGGGAATATCTTTTTTCTCGGGGCTCGCTTTATAGATGTCTTCAAACAAATAATGGCCAATCTCTTTGCGTTCCATCTTAGCTCTCTTTGGGTGCTTTGTTGTTCTCGTTTGTCCCACCACTACCGCGATTCTTCTTTTTCTTGGCCCAATCCATCAACAGGCATATCGCCACTAATAAAGCCACGGTGACGGCGACGTAAAAGAAGGCTTGTCCCCTGCCCCACACGACGCGCTTTTGGAACACCACGATGGCGGTTAGGTCGAGGAAGATCGGGTGGAACAAATAAAACATTGCCGAATGTTTGCCAACCCACTGCAAGCCTTTGCCCACGAAGGGTATGAGTTCAATCAAGCGGCTCACCATATGAATGAAATAGGTACCTAAAATGCCAAATCCAAAAGATACAAAGGCATCAAATCCTTTGATGTGGGGGTCGAATTGTCCACCTGGCAAAGAGCCGACGTTAGTCGAGCCAAATTGGTAATAACAGAAAAGGCACACGCTGACGACGATTCCTTCTGCAACAAGCATATTGATGCCCGTGAGGACGATGTCTTTCTTGATATGGATTTCGCGGTCGAGGAAGCGATGCTGTCTTAGATATGCGCCCGTAAGCATAATCGCGACGATCACGGGGTAGCACTGCACCGTATAAGGGAGGTAGACGCCGACGAATTGCCCGATGCAGAACGCGAGTATCAATAAGGCCGCGACGACGGAAATGAAGGTAGAGAACTTCTGGTTGGTCCATTTGACCAGGGCATAAAACGCCAAGGAACAAATAAATAACGCATAGAGAAACCACAGCAAGCAAAGAGCCAAAGCAAACTCGAACACGATGCCACCGCTTTGAGGGAATTGAATCATGATGGCGAGGGGTTCCGACAAAAGACCATAAAGCACGCTGTTGCCTAAGGCTTGAAGCGTCGGCATGGGGTCGGCGTGATGGAAGGCTAATTCCATGCCGAAGAAAAGCAACGTGGAGATACCAAAAGCAACGGCTAAGGGAATGAGTAGTTGTTTCGCGCGGCGGAGAACGTTTTGCTTATACGTGCGTTCGCTCGGCGTGTAGTTATACCCCGCATAGAAGAAAAAGGCGCTGAGCAAAAACGGGAATAGAGCCATCAAAATGTTAAACGTCGAGAGCGCTTCGGCCACGTTATCAAAGGTCATGAGGTTCGCGTGGAAAAAAACGACGGAAATGATCATCATCCCCTTCGCGATGTCCTGCGCGCCCGATCGTCGATTTGTCATATGCAGTATTGTACCCCCGATGCATGGGGGAAAATACATTTCATTATGTTCAAATGCAACGTCCTATTTATAGAGTCTTTTGCCCGGCATCGTAATGGACAATCACCTCATCATATTTGGAAAGGAACGTGGCATTGTCCGTAAGGATTTTAGCCGTCCTTTCTAAGAGTTCTCCCTCCAGCGAGAAAGGCGAAGTGGATTCGGTTTTCGCTACCTTTGCGACTTTGAAGGAAAAATCGATTCCGCCGGCGTAGGAGACCAACGCATAGAACAAAGCTTGCCGATCCTCCCGCAGAACGCTCTCGTATGGTTCCTCCCCGCGGATGAGGTTTCCGCAGTGGATGAAGTGGTCGCCCCCGTATTTCCAGATGGCGCTTTTCAATATCCGGAGGTTTTTATTCCGATCGGAGGCCTCGTCGAGAAATAGGAGGCTAAGCGAATAGATGGGGCTATGCTCGCTATAAGGCCCGGCATCGCCAAGCTCATCCGCGTAAACGTGTATTTTTCGCATGCTTTGACCTCCTCTTTAGACAAAGAAAAGCGGGAATACTCCCGCACTTCGATGGACCCCGGAAGGATTATCTCCCGTGCCCACCTAAATGATAAGCAAACGCCTTCGAAAAGCAACTGTTCCTGACCAATACAAGCGATCCTGATGAGCGGCCCATAGAATGATGCTCGCTTGATTTCACGCCTTATCTTATCCGTGCGCGATGACAATCCATCAAACGTCGCCCGAATGCCGCCTCTGCCCTATAAACAAGATAGGAAAAGCGTCTCCCTAGCAGAAGACCAAAGCATCCGAAAGCCCACCCCATCCGCTGTTTTCTGAGAAAAAACGTTCCTGACGATTGTATCAAGAACGTATTAATCACATGGTCGGGATGATCGGATTCGAACCGATGGTCTTCTGCTCCCAAAGCAGACGCGATAACCAAGCTTCGCTACATCCCGAAGCCCATATATTTTGCGAGAGTGACTTCCGCGAAGCAAGGGAAAGATAAAAATTTAGCAAAAGCTAAGCTTTCTGTTTCTTTCGGACGTCTTTCATCGACTTCCCGATGTCGGTTTTGACTTCTTCCATCAACACCGATTCGTCCTCGGCATCAAATTCCACCCCATCGAGGAGATCTTGCAAATGATACTCGTGCTTGAGATATTTCTTTGTCTGCAATCCGATGACGACGGTCAAGGCACCGTTGATCATGCCTTGGGAAGCGGAGCCGATAACGGTAGAAAGAATGCCGCCTAGAATCCCGAGGCTCGGCGCGATATTCCCCGTGATGGAATTGACGATCGTTGGGGTTGAGGCGGAGGCGCCATAGGAGATTAAGGCGTCGCGCACCACGGAAGCATAGATGCGCATGAGTCGCGGTTCAGAAGGCCGATATCCATATAAATATAGAAGGTCCTTAATTAGGTTGAGTTCGTACATCGCGACGATCGCCGCATCGAGCTGATCGCTTTGGGAAAGCGCGGTGAACACCCCTACTTTCGTCGCGGCGGTACGGATGATACGGTTGGCATTGACGCGTACGTCCGTCGCATAGATTTCGGTTAAAATTGCCCGCAAATCATCATTATTTTTGCTTTGACGGGCAATGGCTAGTCGACCGATTCTCCCTTCGTCGTACCAGCCGATGTTGTCGGTGGAAGCAGTGAATTCGATCATGTGGTCCGCGAGGAGTTCGCGAAGGCGTCGGTTATGGGCTTGGGCGGCTTTGACGTTACGAGAATCCACGTTGACCTGAAACGCTTCTAAGCGCGAGATTTTCACCAAGGGGACAATATAGAAAAGAATGAAGGCAGCAACCGCAGGCGCGATGGCGATATATCCCGCGATGTTATTGATCTCATAGATGCGGAGCACCACGAGCAAGAGGCAAGTGAAGACGATGACGCCGATCAACGCAGCGAAGAGGAAAAGGAAAATCCGAGCGGACTTGTAATTCCTCGGTTTGGAATATTTCGCCTTGTATTCCTCAAGGGTCAATTTCTTAACGGGTGCAGGGAGGTTCTTCTTTTCTTCCATGGTGTGTTAATTCATTTTATCGCGTAAAAGAGACTGTAGGGATGCTTTCAGCTTCTCGTAACGCAGACGCTTCTCTTCCTTGACAAAGTGCTCCTTGCGAGACTGAGGCGTGACGTGCACGTAATCCAAGGGAAGCGAGCCGAATTGCTCGCTGGTTAAGTCAAAGACGCACTGCCCCACTTTATTGAAGCAATGGAAGCCGCCTTCTTTTAAAGGAATGCCGTAAACTTCTCCGCCGAAGATATCTTGAACAAGAAAAGCCGTGATGGAGCATTGGCCTAAGGTGGGGTTATCTTTGGACCAATCCTTTCTCATTCTTGGCGCGCAGGTATCCGCGCACCAAAGGGAAAGCAGCGCATCGTAAAGATCGCGCGGACTACTTAACGCGGAATAATATGGATCAACCGGAGGGCAGTCCGCCTGAGATGCGCCATAGAAGGCATAGGAGTTTGGCATGTCAGGATTATACCTTGCCTCTAAGGGCAATCTATACCTAGGTTGCATCAGAATACAAAAAGCGCCGAAGCAATTCGGCGCATTGTGATTGAGGTGGCGCGCCCGACAGGACTCGAACCTGTAACCCCCAGATTCGTAGTCTGGTACTCTATCCAATTGAGCTACGGGCGCATGGCTGCTTTATCGCAGCCGAAGTAGTATAGGACACTTGTTCGAAACAAGCAACCATCTTTTTTGGAGCTTCCGGCCGGATTTGAACCGACGGTAAGTGAGTTGCAGTCACTGGCCTTACCACTTGGCTACGGAAGCAGCGACGGAATTATAACCCAGCCTCAATAGAGAAGGAAGATGGTTTTTGCATTTTTGCTTTTTGTCGTACCTTCATCATCCCTTGGAGGGATAGCTGAGAATCCCACCATTCCAAATCTTCCGCATTCAAAACAAAATCGGAGCGGGTTTTGCGGAGATTTTCAACAAAAAAGCCCTGGTTCTCCAGGGCCAATAGAAGCATTAGTTTTTACTTCTTATTCGCATGCTCGGCGGAAACTTGCTTACGCCGCGCGACGCGGTAGGAATGATAATAACGCTTCGTCGCAATACCCGCGATGATCGCGAATGCTGCGGCGGCAAGGATGATGCCGAAGATGACGACGCCAACGATGGGAAGGTTGTTCGACTTCACGTCGCTCCACATCTTAAGAACGTAGATGTTATTCGCGCCATAGTCACGCATGACGGCAAGCTTCGGGATGAGGTAATGATCGGGATATTGGGCATAGAACTGGCGGCCCACCTGTACTTCAAGCCCTTCTTCATCGGCGATGGTCTCGATTTCGTCGGTGTAGAAGAGGAAGGCGTTTTCCGCGGGATCGTCGCTATTTTCGTCGCCCGCATCAACGTTGCCCGAGAACATGTAAGTGAGGTCGCGGATGTCCCATTCCTCGAGTTCTTCGATGGGATCAAGATCCGCATCGGATTCTTCGATAAGGGCGTTCACCGCCTCGGCTTTGGCGTTATAGGCGTCGATGTATTCGGCCCAAGTCATTTCGACGCCGTCCACGACCGCTTTAGAATAGTCGGATCCGCGCATGTCGCAGATGCCTTCTTCGAAGTCAAATTCGTCGACGTTATCCTCAGCTAAATCGAAGCCGGTCTGATAGAGGATGTCATCCTCTTCGCTATAATCCGCGTCTTCGCCTAAGGGGTTGCCCTCTTCATCATATTCGCGATAGACGAAGTCGCTATCCTCCCAGGTGCAGCCACGGTCGCCCGAGGCATCGTGATAGTTATACATCGCATAGGCGCGAGGATCGTACCAGAGGCGAACCAAGGCATGGACAGTCTCACCCGCGATGAAGGAGGTGTAACCAATGGTATCCATATTCGCCGCGGCGACCTGCGGATCGCTGATGAAGTTGAGAAAGTCCTCAGCGGCGGATTTATGTTCTTCGTCACTGGTCTTGGGGATACACCAGGAGTCGAACCAGATGTTGCCACCGGTCTTTGGAACAGAATAGTAGATGGTTTGCCCCGCTTCGTTTTCGCCACGGTCCATCGAATAGACCGCGTCACCGCTCCAGGCGAGGTTCATGCCAACGAGGCCTTTGACCATGTCGTCCTTGCCGGAGTCGACTTCGAAGCCGAAGACGTTTTCCTTTAAGGAGAGGAGGACCTCGCGGACCTTCTTCACGGACTCTTCGTCGCAGCGGTTGAAGATCTCGGTAAGTTTGGCGTTGTAAGCGCCGATGGCGTCATCGTATTTGTCGGGGTCGAGGGCATACATGCCATCTTTCATATCGAAGCAGCCCGACTCCTCCATCGCAGCGCGAATCTCGGGGCCGAACTCCTTCATGATGCCGACGGAATAGGTGTCGCGCATGGAGTCCTTGACGGACATTTGGTTTTTGTATTTGGGGTCCCACAGGGATTCCCAATCCTGCATGTCAAATTTAACGGTGTCTTCGTCGACGCCGGTCTCTTTGGTGACTTTGGCGGGGTTGAAGAGAACGCCTAAGGTGCCCCACATATAGCCGACGGAATAGTCGGACATCTTCTGCTCCACCCCATCGATCGGCGCGGTGATGTTCTCCATGACGTCGAGGAGGTAGGAAGAGCAATAGGTGTTGTAGTTCTCCACCCGGTCGCGGTTGATCGGTTGGAGCATCCCCATCGACATCATCTTTTGGATGGTGTAGTCGGAGGCGGCGATGAGGTCGTAGGCGGTCTTGCCGGTTTGGAGGGACGAGAGCATGGTCTCGTTGGTGTCATAGGTGTCGTAGATCAGTTTGACCTTCTTGCCAAGCTTCTCGGATTCATATTCCTCAAAGCCCGAAAGGACATCATCGTAGGTCATCGAAACGACGTCGCCATTCTCGTTTTCGTACTCAAACGTGAACTCGCTTTCGCCGATGTAGTCCTCGCAGTTGAGGAGCTTCAACACCAGGGTATCGTCAGCGGAAGAAGAGCAACCCGAGAGGGCGGTCGCGGCGAGAAAAGAGAAAGATAACGCCGCAAAAGTCCTATATTTTTTGTTTTTCATAGTTAGGCGCTCCTTCCTTTGCGGACCTTCTTCACGGTACGGTTACGGTAGATCGTGACTAAGACCGCAGCAATCAAAACGACGATAAAGATCAAGGTGGTTAAAGCGCGCATCTCGGGTGGGATGGGGCCTTTCTTGATCTTGGCTTGGACGAGGGTGGAAAGGGTCTCGATGCTCTTGTCGCCCGAAAGTAGACCTGCACCGCGGGTGAAGGCGGTGACGATGAAGTCGTCGAGGGAGAGGGTGATCGAGAGCAAGAAGCCCGACGCGATCCCCGGGGTAATCTCGGGAATGGTCGCCTTCCAAAGAGCTTGGGATTGGGTGCAGCCAAGGTCGAGCGCGGCTTCATATAGGGCCGGATCCATTTGCTGCAGCTTGGGTTTGACGGAAAGATAGACGAAGGGAACCTGGAGGATCATGTGGCCCACCAGCAGCGTCCAGAAGCTAAAGACGTTGGCCCCGCCGAGGATGTAGGTCTGGAAGAAGACGAACATGACGGTAAGGGAGAGGGCGATGACAATCTCCGCGTTGACGACGGGGATCTGGTTCACCGATTCGAGTAATTCGCGGCTCCGCTTCTTGGAATAGTAAGCGCCAATCGCGCCGCAAGTGCCAAGGATCGTGGAGAGGACGGAGGAAATGACGGCGATGAGCAAGGTGTTGCCTAAGGCCACCATGATCTCTTCGCTCTGGAAGAGGTTCTTATAAAGGTCGAAAGAGAAGCCAGTCCACGTGCCGATGTTGGTCGCGGTAGTGAACGAATAGGCGATAAGCACCATGATGGGGATGTACATCACGATGAGGACGGCCCAGATGATGCACTGGCCGATGGTCTTATAGAGGATGGCGTTGCGGCGGAGGCGACGCTCATTCGCGGAACGTACTGCAGCCATTACCAGAGCCTCCCTTTTTCGATGGTTTCGTCCTTATGGAAGCGGTTGGTGATGAACATTGTTAAGAAGATCAAGGCGAGCATGACGAACGCCATGAAGCTTCCATCGTTCCATAAGCTGTTGTTGAAGGAATTGGCAATCGAGTTGCCAAAGAGCGTGAGTTTGCCTTCCGAGAGGGTGTCGGAGATAACGTAGGAGGACATGGTCGGCATAAAGACCATCTCCGCCGCCGAGACGATGCCGGGCACCGACTGGGGAAGAATGGAGTGGGCAAAGGTTTGGGCGGGGTTGCAGCCGAGGTCCTTCGCGGCTTCGATTTGGCTCTTATCGAGCTTGATCATGGTCGTATAAAGCGGAAGGATGGTGAAGGGTAGGTAGTTGTAAACCAAGCCGATCAGCGTCGCGGCATAAGGATGCTCGCCGCCTTTGATGCCCATCATGTAGAGAACGTCACGCGTCGCGCCGGTACGGAGGACGAAGTTGATCCACATCGGCATGACGAAGAGCATGACCATGACGTAGTTCTTGTTCACCTTCTTATCCGCGAGCAAATAGGCGATCGGATAGCCGATGAGCAAGCAGAGGATGGTGTTGATGATCCCGATGAATAGCGATACGACCAAGACGTTGAGCTTCGTCGTGGAGGAGAAGAACTCAACCAAGGAATCGAAGCTGAAGACGAGGTTGCCCGCGTCGGTGGTCTTGGTGAAGGCGTAGACGAGGATGATGAGGATCGGGATGATCACGAAGAGGATGAGGAAGACGAAGTACGGGATCGAAAGGTATTTCCTTTTGAACGCGACGATGCGCTTGAACGTCTTCCAGCCGTTATGGGAACGGTGCATGGCGTTATTCGACGACATATTCCTCAAGTCCCTTCTTCAGCCGCAACGCGATATCCTCTTTCGCGATGGAGACCGAAACGAGGTCGCGGATCGACCAGGTATAGGGCGAATTGATGACGAAATCCTCTTCGTCATCGGTACGGACGATGTATTGCCAGTGGTCGCCGATCCAGACGGAAGAGATGATTTTCCCCTGGGATTGGCCGGAGTTTAGGTCGTCGGAGAGGGTGACCTTGTCGAGCGGAACCTCGGCGACGACGGGAGCGTTCTTGAGGTCGTACTTCTTGCCGTCGGGGCCGATGAGGTAGCCTTCTTCGTCGAGTTTGGAGCCTTTGAGCAGCTGCGTGACGTCGCAAGGGAAGGGGTCTTCGCCAATGACGACTTCGTTATTGTTGTTGATGAGGGCGTCGGCATACTGGTTGATGGTGAAGTCTTTGTGCATGAGTTGGAGGTTTTCCGGCTCGACGCGGATGCCGACGACTTTGCCGATTTCGTGGTTACGGGTATCGCGGCAGAGGACTTCGTTCTTGCCGACTTTGACGATGTATTCGTAATGGACGCCTTTGAAGATCTTGGATTCGATGACGCCGTTGGCGATGCCTTTGCCTTCCTCGATGAGGATGACGTCTTCGGGACGGATGACAATATCCACCTTCTCGTTGATTTCGAACCCCTCTTCCATCGGGCATTTCCAGACGGAGCCGATGAAGCGGACGCGCTCAGGGGCCTCGATGGTACCGTTATAGATGTTGGATTCGCCGATGAAGTCCGCGACGAAGGCGTTGATGGGCTCGTTGTAGATTTCTTCGGGGGTGCCGACTTGCTGGATTTCGCCGCGGCGCATGACGACGATGCGGTCGGACATCGTGAGGGCTTCTTCCTGGTCATGGGTGACGTAGAAGAAAGTGATGCCGAGCTTCTTGTGCATTTCCTTGAGCTCGACCTGCATGTCTTTACGCATCTTGTGGTCGAGGGCGGAAAGCGGTTCGTCGAGAAGAAGCACCTTCGGCTCGTTGACGATGGCGCGGGCGATGGCGACGCGCTGCTGCTGGCCGCCAGAAAGCGTGGCGACGTCGCGGTCTTCCATCTCGTCGAGGTCGACGATCTGCAAGGCGTGGAGCACCTTCTCGTCGATGACTTTGGCGGAGAGACGCTTCATCTTGATGACCTTGTTTCCCTTCTTGTCGGTCACTTCCACCGGCACCTTCTTGAGCTTCAAGCCAAAGGCGACGTTGTCGTAGACGTCCAGATGCGGGAACAGCGCATAGTGTTGGAACACCGTGTTGACGGGGCGCTTATACGGCGGCAATAAGGAAATGTCGCTGCCGTTGAGCAAGATTTCACCAGAGGAGGGCAATTCAAAACCCGCGATCATGCGAAGCGTGGTCGTTTTGCCGCATCCCGAGGGGCCTAAGATCGTGATGAATTCCCCCTCTTTGACATCCAGATTGAAGTCGTCGACGACGACCTGATCGTTCTCGAAGACTTTGCAGACATTCTTCAGAGAAATGATGGTTGCTTTCTCTTCCATAGACGTTACCCTCCCTAGTAGAAAGACAATAGCGTAACAGAGTGTTGAGACGGCCTTTTTCGGGGGTCCATTTTCAACGGCGCAAATAATGGGGTCAAAAAACATAAAAATCAACAACTTTTTTTGCGTCTTTTTTTCCGCGAAAAACGCGTGGGGTAAAAAAGTGACATTTCATCGGGCTCATCGAAGAAATCTCGGCAAAAAATTTTTTCGTTTTTCCCCATAGAAAATCGCGACGAAAATAGCGTTTTATTTCCCCTTTCTTTTTCACCCCGATTTTTCCGTCGAAAATGGAGGGGGTTTAACGTGGCTAATCGAGCTTCTTTGGACGGCCCGATTCATCGTAGTTTTCTTTCGCGGAATCGGCCTTATTCGGATCGATGAGAAGGGCTTCGTTGATCTTCTGCTTGAGCTCAGGAGGAACCAGGGGCTTATCCTCGTGTTTCTCGAGTTCTTCCTTCACCTTTTCCGGCAAAGATGCGAAGAAGCGTTCCCCTGCTTCTTTCTTTTTCATTCTCACGCCTGCGCGTAATTCCTCATAACGGGTCAGCAAGCCGGAATCGCGGGCGATGCGGGTAATTTTAGAGAAGAGGCCGAGGGATTTCACGAGGTCGACCACGAAAATGCCATAGGCGAGGCCGAGGACGAAGATGAAGCCGAAGTTGGCCGCGATGCCATCGCCGCCAAACATAAACGCATAGGCAACGTTGGCAAGATGGTTCACGAAGGGATGGGCGGCGTAATAGTAAAGGATGGACAGCGCGAACCAAATGACGGAAAACACCGGGCAGAGAATGCCCATGAAGTTGCCTTTCATGTTCGTATAGTCCCATAAGCGCACCTTGAAGCCTTTGACGAAGATAAGGCCCGCGAATAGTTCCAAAAGGTTCATCGCCACCCCCATGATGGCCATCGGAATCAAATCGCAGACATTGGGGCCACGACCTTGCAGAGGATCATAAAAGGGCAAATCGGGCAAAAAGGAGATAAAGAGGTTAGAAAGGGTATATAAGGTGATGAGACCAAAACCATATAAAGGAAGCCAAGGGCCCTTCATGAAGCCGGGATTGACCCAGCGCTTGGCGGAGACGAAACGCCGAAATAGCGCCTCAAGCCCATAACCGAGCATGCAGCCGACCAAAAAGAGGAAGAGATAGAGAAGGAACGTTTTCATGATTGGGCAATATTATATAACGCCGTCCCAAAACCGATACCGCTAGAGGTACGTTCGTCTCGTGCGGGTATGGCGCATTAGCTGGAAATGCTCGATAATAGCAACCATGTTAAAGAAAGTCCTACCCCTATTTGTCCTCTGTTGCTCCGCCCTACCCGCGTTGTTTTCCTGCGGCAATTCGGATCAAGTGAACCAAGTCCAGCTCGATTTCGGTACTCATATCGATACCGGCAGTGATGCCCTCATCACCCCGCTTTCGCAGATTCAGTGGGTGAAGAAATCCAAGATCAACCAACTCGTCAAAAACCAATCCTCGTTCCTGATGCTCCTGCATGGATCCGGAGACGAATGCACCTGCTATACGGAATGGCATAACAAGGTGCTCGCGCCCTACGTCAAGCGCAATAGCCTCCTGGTCTATGGCGTTACTTTGGCAGAATTTGAAAGCGACTCCGAATACCTTGGCGTCAACCGCATCTCCGGTTCGGATACGCTCGCCATATTTGAAAACGGCACCCTTCGTTATCAGCATGATACCAGCAACCTCAAAGACGCCTTCGTCAGCGACCCCGTCACCTTTTCCAATTGGATGAAAGAACGCGTATCTCTTCCGAAGATCTACACGGTTTCATCTGAGATTTTGGACGGGTTTTACGAAGGAAATGAGCCTTTTACGATTTATTACGGCCGCGATAGTTGCCCTGATTGCTCCTATCTTTCCACTCATCTTCTCAAGGACTATTTGAAGACTACGAATGTCGTAAAAAAGACCTTCCTCTACTTTGATTTCGACGTCTTCTATGCCCGAAAAGGCACCCCGGAATACGAAGGCTATTTGGAAAAGAAAGCCGCTTATGGATTAGCCTCAAGTGAGGAAAACCCCGCCGGATTTGGCGCGGGCATGTTCCCCACGATCTATTACGTCCAGCCTAATGGCGAGGACCGCCAGGGCGACGTGATCCAGGCCGCGGGTGTCTTCTTCAACGAATCCATTAAAGACGGAACCATCCAAGGCTCCTACTTCACCAAGGAACGTTATGAAGAGGCGCGGGATAGTTACCTCGAATACCTCGACGAAAAAGAAGGATTGACCACCAAGTGGATTGAAGGCACTTCCCTTAGCGAAGACCTCAGCGACCGTCACGAGGCTCTTAAGCCTTACGAGAAACCCTTATTCGAGGCCCTGCTCGACTTCGCTGTGGCGGACGAATAAAAACCATTTCGACATAAAGAAAACGGGCGTCGCGCCCGTTTTCGTTTATTCGATGTCGTTACCGTCGTCGTCGACCGGGACGAGTTCGTCCGCGGGGGCGCCGCAGATCGGGCAGCTTCCGTCGGGGTTCGCCTCGACGATCATGCCGCAGACCTTGCAACGGTATTTCTGAACTTTGTTTTCAGCCATTGGTTTCGCTCCTTTGCTTTATTGTAAAGGAAAGCAATTAGTCCGCAAGTGTTCCCATCGGATCCCAAGGATTGAGATGGACCGGAACCTTCTTCGCCGCAGAGACTTGCTCCTTTGTGAGGTACTTGGTTTTGACGACGGCTTGATAGACAAAGCGGTCGAACCAGGTATCCGACATGACGAAGTAGCCCTTGGAGCCAACGTCTGCGCCCCAGGAGTTCTCGATCTTCCACTTGAGGGGACGCCCGTCTTCGAGATCGACGCCGACGATGACCATCGCGTGGTTCATCGAGCTGTGACGGAAATCGAGCATCGCGCCTTTGTCGAAGTCGATGCCAAAGCCAAACGCGGAATCATAATCGAACGCCTTGTCATCCCAGGCGTGATAATCGCGGTCGCGATAGAAAGAAACGTCGCTACCAAACCACACCACTTCTCCCGCAAGAAGCTGTTTGACGATGGCTTCCTTCATATCCTTCATTTCGACGTTAAGGTGGTTGATGGGCTTGCCTTCGAGGACGTTGCCCAAATAGTCGATGGTGAAGTTGCGTAAGAACGGCTTATCCGCAGTAGGCGAATTGATGAGGGACTGATATTCGTCAATCTCCTTGCCGATGTATTTGTCGAAGAAGCTCTTCGGGGTATGGGTCTCTTTGTGGAATTTATCTTTCGCGTCGACGTATTCGAACTCGAATTTCTCCGGCGGTACCCCAAAGGCATCGAAGAAGAGGCGATAAATCGATTCCAGCGTCTCTTCCTTTAATGGGCGGATATCGGACTTCTTGCCCTTCGCACTAAGTTCATGAGCCTTGAAGGCGAATTGGCGAATAATCGCGTTGACCATGAAGTTGGTCTCGCGGGTGTTATTGGACTGATAGGTCTCAGGGAAGCAATCCTTCGGCATGAGGCCATATTTCTTCACGAGGTTCACGAACATGTCCCATTGCCCGCCATCGGAGACGGGGTTATCCAAAACGAACTGGAAGACGCGCTCGTTGGGGGAATATTGGGAGAGGGAAATGACCGACTCCAACGCGAAGTTGGCCTTCTCGATCTTGTCGAAGAGGGAGATGTAGTTTTGGCTGAGCTCGAACGAGCCAGGGATGTTGAGCTTCTTCCCCACGATTTCGCGAAGGACGTTGAGACCCGCGAAAATCCAGCAGCGCCCCGAGGAGCGCTGGTTGGTGACTGGCATGGTTTTCACTTCATTGGAGAAGGCGAGGTTGGTTCCGATTTGGGCCGAAGGATCATAGACCGCATGGCTGACGCTGTCTCTAGCGAGGGCATGGCGGACGACTTTATTCACACGGTCCTTCTCGTATTCAGCCTGTAGACGTGCGCGAAGCGTTTTATCCAGCGCACCTTCAATATTGCTCATGTATGTGCCTCCTGTTACAAGGTAGATTCATTTTACTACCACTGTGCCGTTCTTCCAACGATTTGTATGCGCGCGCGACTCAAACCAAAAAAGATGGCGGCGGCCATCCTTCTCGGGTTATCGGAGATCAAATGTCAGCGCTTTTTCTGACGAAAATATTTTAATAGGGCACGCCTCCTTTGGGAAGTAAAAGTTAATTATTCTTAATTTTATAATTCGCTGGACTTTTGCGAAGAAAAAGCCGGCAAATCGCCAGCTTAATCTTATGTTTTATTCCTCTTCGGCCAGCGGGTTCGCGAAGGTGAATTCGTACTCGATTTCGATGTGCGTGTCTTCGTCGAGTTTGAATTGGCTTAGAAGGTATTCCTCGCCGTTTTTCGCCAAGGTGATCGCGAGTTTCTTTTCCTCAAGTCCTTCTTCCGAAAGGACGTAGACTGGCTCGTCATCTTCCTCATCGATCGATTCTACTTCGCCAAACGCGTAGGATACGCCAAGGCTTAATGAAGTCGCGGTCTCTTCATAGAATTCGCCGCGTAGGTCGAGGTATTTATCACCCTCTTCTACTTCGTATTCCTCCTCTTCATATTGGCCATCAACTTCCTCTTCATAGGCAGTGATGGCATCGAGGGTATCCCTTGCGTTGTTAAAGCAGGAATTGATCGTTGCGACGAATGCAGTCTGGGCGGAGCTAAAATCCGCTTTGGATTGCTCGATAATCTCTTCATCCTCGCTTT
>JAFVCC010000051.1 GCA_017479485.1 Bacilli bacterium | reverse complement strand
TTCAAGAATGCTAAAGACAAGGAAATCACCCTCTACCTTACCGCCGACTCCGCGGCCGGAAGAGCGAGCAACGTCGATTACGTCATCACCTTCCACCGCAAGAAAATCAATTAAAAAATGCGCAAATCGCGCATTTTTTCTTGGATATAGCCATTTATTTTCCGTAATGTTCGTCGCACCAGCGCGCGATGTTTTGGATTAAGGGTAGAGGCAATTCCGTTTGTAGCGGGAAGCGAATCGCGCCGGTGCTTGTCTTATAGGGACGAAGTTCCGTGGCGAACGCATCGATGGCATCGGGCCCAGGATAAAGGCCGATATGGTTTTTCATCGCGGCGAAGTGGATGAGGTTTCTACCGCGCCAAAATGTCGGCATGCCATAACTGATGCGCTCCTGTGCGTCAGGAAGGACCATTTTGATCGCGTCATAGACCAACATTAATGGCGGACGCTTTGCTTCCTCTTGCCTTTCGATGTAATCGATGATGCGCATCGGAATAGCCTTATAGCCCCTCGACCATATGCTCTATGGCCTTCGCGCAGATCTCTGCGGCGCTTTTCGAGAATTCCTCAAAGTCCACGATGGCGCTGCCATCAGGTTTATCGGAAATGCAGCGCACGATGACGAAGGGGGTAGCGTTAAGCTGGCACGCTTGAGCGATCGCCCCGCCTTCCATCTCGCAGCAAAGTCCGCCAAAAGTATCCACGATGGCATCCTTACGCTCAATCGAGGTAATGAATTGGTCGCCCGAGCAGATGCGTCCTCGGAAGATGTTCGCCTTGGGCTTGACGTAGCGGATCGCGGAAATGGCCGCGTCCACTAAGAAAGGATCGGCTTGGAACGCGACAAGACCCGTATAGGGAATCTCGCCTTTGCGGAAACCGATGGGCGAAACATCGTAATCATGCTGAACCGCTTCGGTGGAGACGACGAAGTCGCCGACGTCCATCTTGGCGTCCAGACTACCGGCGACGCCGGTATTGATGATTTTGGTACAGTGGAAGATGTTGATCAAGGTATGGGCGCAGATGCCGGCGTTGACTTTGCCCATGCCGCATTGCACTACGACGACCTCACGCCCTTTTAAGGTGCACTCCACGAATTCCATCGCCGCGATCACGGTGCTTCGATGGATGGTCGCCGCCTCCTTTAGGGATGCGACTTCCGCCTCCATCGCCCCGATGATGCCGATGCGCGAAGACGAAGAGGACGGCGAAAGTCCATCAGGAGACATTTCAAACGCCTTTGGTGCGAATTGTGGCATAGGATCTCCTCCAATATGATGCTCATTTTACGGGATAAACAAGAAAACGGAAATAGTGATTATGGGATTAAAAACTCAAGCAAATCGATAAAATCAATGGGATTTTGCAGGGATTTTAGTTCAAATTGGCCAGCATGAGCTTCAACCGGTTTTCCTGGTTGACCGAGGTCGAGGAAGCGTCGAAGTCGATGGGTACGATGTTCGCCTCGGGGTTGAGTTCCTTGACGGGACGGATCATGCCTTTGCCCACGATGTGGTTGGGCAAGCAGCCGAAGGGTTGAACGACGACGATGTTCTTTACGTCCTTCGAAGTGAACTCGACCATCTCGGCGGGGATGAGCCAACCTTCACCCATCTTGACGCCGGTAGAAATAACCTTCTTGCCGGCTTCGATGACGTCATGGAAATCCTCATAGGGACGGAACCCCGTTCCCTTAAGAGCGTCTTCGGCTTCTTTGCAGATGCGGAAAGTGTAATTGAAGGCGAGCTTCCAAATCAGGTAGCTCTTCTTGTTCTTGCCATAGCGGCGATGGTCTTCGAGGGAGTTGTAGATGAAATACTGCGCGAATTCCATTAGGGACGGGTAAACGACCTCGCAGCCCTCCTTGACGAGGAAGTCCGCGAGATGGTTATTGGCATAGGGCGAATATTTGACGTAGATCTCCCCCACGATGCCCACTAACGGTTTTCTCTTCGCAGGAGGCGTGAGGTCTTTGAAGCGTGAAACGATGTAGGCGTAGTTTTTCTTGCGCTTTAGGAAGCTCCGCTTGCCGATTTGGGCGTCGAGGTAGGCAAGGCAATCGTTTAACGCCGCATCCACCGCTTCTTTGGAATGATAAGGCTCGCTTTGGAGGACGAGGTTCATGAGCATGTCGCCATAGCATAGCCCCGCGAACATCATCCGCGCCCGGGAGAGGGTTAGTGGCAAGGAACGCGATTTCTCTAACCCGGAGAAATTGAAGCTGATGATGGGAACGTTTGGATATTCTTTGGCAAACGCCTTTTTAAATAGGGAAAGGTAATTGGAAGCGCGGCATCCCCCACCGGTTTGGGTGATGAGGACGGCGGTTTTGTTCAAGTCGTAATTCCCCGAACGGAGTTCGTTGATGAACGTCCCCGCGAGGATGACGACGGGATAGCAGGAATCGTTATGGACAAAGCTTAAGCCACAGTCCTTGGCCTCGCGGCCAAGAGGCGAGATCACTTTGAGTTTGTAGCCATCGAGTTCCACTACTTTCGCGAGAAGGTGGAATTGAATCGGGCACATGTCGGGCACGAGAATGGTGTAATGTTCCCTCGCGAGGCGAGAGAAGAATTCTTTACGGGTTTCGCTCATCGTTTTTCCCTCTCTTCCAATGCGCCAAGAAGCGACCTCAAGCGGATCTTCACCGCGCCAAGGTTCTGGATTTCATCGATTTTGATTTGGGTATAGAGGTGGCCAGCGGATTCCAAGATAGAACGTGTCTCATCGCCCGTGATTGCGTCGACGCCGCAGCCAAAGCTCACGAGTTGGACGAGCTCTACCCCTTCGTGGTCGACGCAATATTGCGCCGCGTCATAAAGGCGGGCATGGTAGGTCCATTGGTTGAGAACATTGGGGCGGATCTTCGCGCCAAAGCGGAGCGAGTCTTCGCTTAAAATCGCGACGCCCATCGAAGCGAGGAGCTGGTCGATACCATGGCTGACCTCGGGATCAATGTGGTAGGGACGGCCCGCAAGAACGATGACACGTTTGCCTTCTTTTTTCGCAGATTCAAGCACACGGTCCCCTTCTTTTTTGGTTTCCTCGCGGTAATCCATCATCGCTTGGTAGCCATGAATGAAGGCTTTTTCGACCTCCGATTTCTTGAGGTGATAATCCTTCAGGCAATCCAATAAAGTGGCGACGGAAGGCTTCACGTCATCCACGAGGAGGAAGGGATCGCGGAACAAAGAATCGTTAAGGCGGCTATCGTTACGTTTGAGCAATTCGCCATAGTAGGCGACGACGGGGCAATGGAAATGGTTGTCGCCACGATGCTCGTTGACGTTATAGGATTCGCTCGGATAGAAGATGAAGTCGACGTTTTGCTGGAGCAAGTAATCGACATGACCATGGAAGAGCTTCGCGGGATAGCAGGCGGTGTCGCTGGGGATCGACTTTTGCCCTGCGCGGTACATCGCGCGAGTAGAGAAAGGCGATACCACCACTTCAAAGCCGAGTTCCGTAAAGAAGGTTTCCCATAAAGGAAGTTGCTCGAACATGCATAAGGCCATCGGTAGGCCAACTTTGCCGATCCTCTTTTCGGGTGCAGGAAGGCGAGTGCTTAGACGGCTTCTCTTCCAAGCGTAAAGATTATCGATGCCCGAGGTATCTTTCTTACCCTCGGGTTTACCGCATTTATTTCCCGAGAGGAAACGCTTGCCCCCTGGGAATTTCAGCAAAGAAAGCGCGCAATGGGCAGTGCATCCTTGGCAGGTGAGGTGCTGGGATTCATAGGTAAAGGCATTGAGTTCTTCTAAGGAGAGTAAGTGGCCCCCTACCCCTTTCTCTTTCGCGTATAAGGCAGCCCCAAAGGCTCCCATAAGCCCCGCGATGGAGGGGCGGATGACCTCAAAGCCGATTTCTTGTTCGAAGGCGCGAAGCACCGCGTCGTTAAGGAACGTTCCTCCTTGGACGACGATTTTCTTGCCTAAGTCTTCCGCTTTGGAGACGCGGATGACCTTATAGAGAGCGTTTTTGACGATGGAACGCGATAAACCCGCGGAGATATCCTCGATGGAGGCGCCCTCGCGTTGGGCTTGCTTGATGGAGGAATTCATGAAGACGGTGCAGCGCGACCCAAGTTCCACCGGCGCCTTGCCAAAATAGCCGAGGCGAACGAATTCCTGTAAGGGGTAACCCAGGGAAGTCGCTAGGCTAGATAGGAAGCTGCCGCATCCAGAAGAGCAGGCTTCATTTAGCATGATTGAATCGATCGCGCCGCCGCGGACTTTGAAGCATTTGATGTCCTGCCCGCCGATATCGAGGATGAATTCGACGTCGGGTTCAAAATAGGAGGCCGCTTTCAGGTGGGCCAACGTTTCCACTAGGCCATAATCGACGCCAAAGGCAGCTTTGATGAGGTCTTCGCCATAGCCGGTGACGGCGCTGGAAACGATTTCGCACTTCTCGTTCTTCAACGCGTAGATTTCCTTAAGGCGCATCAAAAGGTTATCCAGCGGCAAACCTTCGTTAGGCTGGTAAGAAGAGAAGAGAATCTCGTTATCTTCGCTCAGCAAAACAAGCTTTGTCGTGGTCGAACCTTCATCGACGCCAAGATAAGCTTTGCCTTCATAGGTTTTGATGTCGCGGTGTCTTACGTCCACGTCTTTATGGTGAGCAAGGAAGGTAAGATATTCTTCTTCGCTACGGAATAGCGGCGCGCCACGCACGGCTTCATCACCCAAACTCGCAGTCTTAATCCGTTCCGCTAAAACGGAAATCCGTTCGGGTTCTGCAAGGTTTTTCGCGGCTCTAGAGGCTCCAATAGCCACGAATAGGGGCGCTTCTTCTGGAGCGAAGGCATGTTGTTCGTCGAGATTCAATCTCTTGCGGAAGGCGTCGCGTAAGGCGGGCAAGAAATGCAACGGACCGCCTAAGAATAAGACGTTGCCTTTGATTTCGCGGCCTTGCGCCAAGCCGGCGATCGTCTGATCGGCTACGGCATAGAAGATGGAACGAGCCACGTCTTCTTTGCTCGCGCCTTGGTTGAGAATCGACTGGATGTCGCTTTTGGCAAAGACGCCGCAGCGGGAGGCAATCGGATAGGCTTTCTCGGCGCGACCCGCCATCTCAGAAAGCTGTCCGACGTCGACGGAAAGAAGCGTCGCCATCTGATCGATGAACGCGCCGGTTCCTCCCGCGCATTGGCCATTCATGCGTTCCTCGACGCCGCCGGTAACAAAGATAATCTTCGCATCCTCGCCACCGAGTTCCACCGCGCAATCGGTGGAAGGATAAAGCGCTTTGATGGCGGCGAAGGAGGATTCAACCTCCTGAACGAAAGCGACTTTGGAGTGTTTGGAAAGGCCAAGGCCACTACTGCCGGTCATGCAGGCACGGACTTCGATGTCGCCGTGCTTCCGCATCACTTCTTCAAGTTCGAGCAACAAGGTTTCGCGGGCTTTCGAGCCATGGCGTAGATATTTGCCAAAAAGCAGCGTTCCGTTTTCGTCAAGCAGCGCCACTTTTACGGTCGTGGAGCCAAGATCAATGCCGAGGGTGTAACGAGGTTCAGACATAACTTCGTTATTCTACATGATTCTTTGCGTTTGCAAAGCAAAGCGATAAATAAACGGGCCATTTGGGCCCGTAATGTCTTTAACGTCTCTCGCTTCGCCGGTTGGCTTTGGGATTGTTTTTGTAGAAGGCGGCTTTATCTTCGTACATTGCCGCGTCGGCGCGTTGAATGAGCTCCTCCACGCTTTCGTCCTTGCCAAGATAGGAAGCGTAGCCGATGGAAACACTGTAGCCATGCTGTTCGACTTCCGCTTTGATGTGCGCATCCATGGAGGGCAGGTCCACCTTCTGTTTGGTGATGAGGATGATGAATTCATCTCCGCCGAAACGGTAGATGTACATGTCGCTCGGGCAGGCTTTCTCAATGGCCGCGCTGATGCATTTTAACGCCAAGTCGCCCGCGATATGGCCTTGGTTGTCGTTGATGAACTTAAGGCCATTCATATCGATCTCCATGATACCGCGCACTTCACGGGAGAAACGGTCGAGGTCGGTATAAAAAGTTTTGCGGTCGAATAAGCCCGTCAATGCGTCGCGGCGGTTGTCTTCCTTTAATAGGAACAGGTAATAGAAAACGATGGAGATCGCGATGGCGAGGTTGAGCACGCCCATCGCGAGGCCGAACATCTCGATGACGACCGCTGCGACGATGAATACCGCGCAGATGAGGATCGAAATCGAGTCGTGGCGGTGTTTGCCGCCGAGGCTGCGCATGGAGAGCACGACGAGGTAGGCGAGGTAGATGAGTCCGAGGATGTGGGCGAAGAAATTTAGCACCCCGCGTACATAAACGAGCTCGCCGCCATCGCTAGGGACGGTGTAATAGAAAGCGAGATGAGAAAGCCATTCCACGCTAAGGAAGACGCTCGAAGCATAGACCAGGACGTTGAGGACGAGAGGGATGGCGAGGATTCGTTCGGTGAGGCCGAATTTTTTCCGCGAAAGCAAAATGAAGGAATAGAGGCAGACGGGGCGGATGGCAAAGCCAAGGAAAGTAGCCCAGGTCGCGCCGATGAGGTTGCCATCGCGCTTGGTGTATTGCTCGACCATAAGCAAGACGGCCAAGATGGCGACGAGGGCATAGACCACATAGAGAATGATGGTCATGAACTTGCGGCTGCGGATGTTCTGCGCCAAAAGAATCGACATGACAGCGATAATGCAAATCAAGGCGAAATTTTGTATGACGAATGCCGGTTCCATTAACTTATTTTACCCTGTTAGACCTTTCGTTACTACGAAAAGGGAAGAAAACCGACATCAGGAACGAAATTCGGTGCAACAAATGATCGGGAAAGGTTGCCGATGAAGAAATATAGGCACCACGGGGAAACAACCTGAATTAGAAATGATAAGATTGAAATTGAGTGAGAAAATAGGCGAGTTTTGCAACGATTTTTGACAAATTTAGGCGAATCGTACTTTCTTCGCCATGCCCATTTTGCTTAACGGCAAGGGCAGTTCGTCCTCATAGACGTAACGCACGTCCACCGCGTTGACGCGCTTGCTTTGGCCTTGGCTTTCCACGGTGAGCAGATCCCCTTGGCGCACCTCGCGGTCGAGGCAAAGGTAGTCGTAAGTCTTCTCATCATCGCCAAAGCGGACTTTGACCAGACAATGCTTGGTATAGAAGCATAGCCCCTCTCCTGGGAGCAAGGACACTTCATCGATGGATTGGTACAGCCAATCGTCCTTCTTCGTATTGGCGAAGGTAACCGCGTCGCCATCGAAATAAAGATCATTTGGTTCGAGGCTTTGAAGGCGTTCAAACGCTTCTTCATCCATGGGATTATCCATGCGCAGCATAAAGGTAATTTCGGTCATGCGTTCGGCGAAGCACGCTTGGTGAGAGAGGAGGAAATAGGCGAATTTCTTCGTCGGGACGAAATTGACTTTGATATGTCTTTCGTCGGCGCGCTCAATCTCCACTTCCGCATCAGCGAAATGGCCTTCATAGTCCGGAAGCACCAAACCATATTCGGAGAATTCGCGCTTTTGTAGGTTAAGATCGTTTACTACCGAGGCAATATTCTCGGAGATGGAGGCGGCGACGCTGCGATCGCCGATATATTCCCCGGCTTCTAGGCGTGACTTAATGGCCGCGCGGGCTAAGAGAAACTGTCCTAACGCTTCGTAGTTATCCTTTTCGACGTAGATGCCATCGCGGTAATAGGACCCTAGGCGCAAGGCGACGTCGGCGAATTTCGAATAGTCCTCCCCATCGAGGTAGAGGTCGCGGGTTTCGGCATAAATTGAGGCGACGAGGTTATAGGCCGCTTGATGCGACACGGGCGTGCCATAGCCTTTGATATAGCAATCGGCAAGTTTATAGGTCGCCTCAAAATAACGCCCCGCGATGTGGCCGATCGCGAAATATTGGAAGGCTTTGTCGCCATCGGGGACGCCGTTATTCGCCCGGCCATAATAATAGATATAGCCGAGGGTTCGCGCGATGTCAGGATCATCGCGTAAGGCAAAGGCGGCGCTGAGGTAATGGAGGGATCTCTTCGGGTCATAGGGAAAGCCATTGCTCCCTTCATAATATTCGTAGCCCAGGAGCCTCATTCCTTGAAAATCTCCGTGACCTGCAAGGATTTTGAGGTTTTCTTGGTAATAGGATAGATCCGCTTCGGCAACATCTTTCGCCTGCGTTTCCATCAGATAGAACGAGTGACCCATGTTGCGGAGGATGATGCCAAGGGCGTAGTCGCTATATGCGGGAGAATAGAATTCATCTTCCTCTCGCTCGTCGTCTTTATCGGCGAGTTCGACCAAAAAGGAGGCTAAGCGACCCGCGTCGACAAGGTAGTCGCGGGCCTCATGGTATTCGAGCAAGGAAAGCACGTGGCTCACCCGATGCTCGGGCAACTTGAAATAGATGTCTTCCAGATAGGCGCCATCCCTGAGGTCCACGTCGAAGAGTCTCCTCCCGGCGAAGCGTTGCTTCGCGCGGAGGATGAAATCCTTCATCTCGCGTTCGTCGTCCAACGATTGGAGGTATTCCACAAGTTCAAAAGGATCGATGGGAAGAGGTTTCCCAACGCGGTAAGCAAAAGGGATGCCACGTTCATCCTCATAGTCAAAAGGCACGTCATCAAAAAGAAAATCATGGAGCGATTCTTCGTCGCATTCGACGAGGCGGTACTCCCGTTTCTTCGCCCCTTCTTCATCCATGCTGAGCACCTCGTAACCGAGGCTTTTAAGTTCTTCTTTGCTATAGCGTTTCATGTCGGATTCCATTATAGGGAAATAGAGATGCTCGCTCAATCTTAGCTCAAGCAAAAGGCCTCCCGTTCAGGAGGCCATTAGAGACTTATTCGTCGTCGTTATCTTGGGGAGGAAGGTGGCTTAGCTGTTCTTCTTCTCTGGCTAATGCCGCCTCGAGGCTACGCGCCTTGAGGGAACTTTCGTCAAGGAAGAAACGGATGCGCGGTACCTTATAGGTGTCGAGCTTCTTCGCTAAGGAAGAGCGGACGAAGCCTTCGGTGCGCTGGAGCTCCACAAGTTTATTGTGGGAGCCGCGTGGGTCGAGGAAGGTGACGTAGACGTTTGCCTGCGACATGTCGTCGTAGACTTCGACGTCGTTGACGCTCACTAAGCCAATGGAAGGCTTCTTGATCTCGAACTGGACGATGTCGGCGACGTTACGGGCCACGAGGGCCTTGATGCGCTTATGACGGTCGGCCATTACTTCTTCTCCACGAGTTCGTAGCCTTCGACGATGTCGCCTTCCTTGATGTCGTTATAGCCATCGATGGTAAGGCCGCATTCATAGCCTTCCTTGACTTCCTTGACGTCGTCTTTGTAACGCTTGAGGGAGCCGAGTTTTCCTTCATAGATGACCACGCCGCTGCGGAGGAGGCGGATCTTCGAGCCGGATTTGATGAGGCCTGAGGTGACGTAGGAGCCACCGATCGTGCCGACTTTGGAAATCTTATAAATGTGGCGGATTTCGGCTTGGCCGGTGATCGACTCGACCTTCTCCACCACCGCCATACCCTTCATGGCGAGTTCCATCTCGTCGAGGAGTTCATAGATGATCTTGTGGAGGCGGATCTCGACATGGCTTTCCTCCGCTTTCTGACGCACCCTGGCGTCGGGGCGGACGTTGAAGCCGTAGATGAAGGCGCCAGAGGCGCTTGCAAGGAGGACGTCGTTATCGCTGATCGCGCCGGCGGAGGCACTAAGGACGTGGACCTTGATGGTGTCGGTGGACATCTTCTCGAGGTTAGCCTTAAGGGCTTGGGCGGTGCCATCGCTATCGGCTTTGACGACGATGTTGATGTCTTTGACTTTGCCGGCATTAACAAGGTTATTTAAGTCGGCCAAGGAAAGGGCGGCGGTGCCGCTACGCTGGGCCATGGTCTTATTGAGCTGCCTCTTCTCGGCGATTTCGCGGGCTTGGCGCTCTTCAGGGAAGGCCATGAAGCGGTCGCCAGCGCTAGGTACGGCGCTAAGGCCGATGACGGAGACCGGGGTCGCGGGTCCGGCGGACTTCAAGACGGCGCGATGCTCGTCGGTCATGCGGCGGATTTTGCCATAGGTTTCGCCGACGACGACATAGTCGGCGTTGGTGAGGGTGCCGTTTTGGACGAGCAAGGTTGCCTTTGGGCCTTCGCCCTTATCGAGGTTGGCCTCGAGGACGGTGCCGATGGCGTAACGGCTCGGGTTGGCTTTGAGTTCGAGCATCTCGGCTTTGAGGATGATGTTCTCTAAGAGCTCATCGATGCCCGCGCCAGTTTTCGCGGAGATCTGGACGGTGATGATGTCGCCGCCATATTCCTCGGCGACGAGCTCGTGGGCCATGAGTTCCTCGGTGACTTTGCGGGGGTTGGCGCCGGGTTTGTCCATCTTGTTGATGGCGACGATGACCGGGACCCCTGCCGCTTTGGCGTGGTCGATGGCCTCGATGGTCTGCGGCATGACGCCGTCATCGGCGGCGACGACGAGGACGACGATGTCGGTGACGGAGGCGCCGCGGGCGCGCATCGCGGTGAAGGCGGCGTGCCCAGGAGTGTCGATGAAGGTGATCTTCTTGCCGTGGATCTCTTTCTGATAAGCACCGATGTTCTGGCTGATGCCGCCGGCTTCGGTGTCGACGATATGGGAATTACGGATGGCGTCGATGAGGGTGGTTTTGCCATGGTCGACGTGACCCATGATGGTCACGACGGGAGGACGTTCCTGAAGCGAATCGGGATCATCGACGATTTCGAGTTCCTCGAAGTTGGCCTCGTCGACGACGGTTTCCTTCTTGAAGTCGTAGTCGTATTCGAGGCAGATCGTGCCGATGGTCTCATCATCGAGGAGTTGGTTGATGGTGACGGCCTTGCCCTGGAGGAATAGGAATTTGATGATCGCGGGAGAAGGCACGTTGATGGCTTTGGAGAGTTCGGCGACCGTGACGGGTTTGGAATAGACGAAGACGCCGCCGTTGACTTTGGCGTACTCCTCTTTCTTGTTGCGCGGACGCGATTCGAAATTGGAGACCCTCTGCGGACGCGAGGCGTTCGGGTTCTTTTTCGAAGGATAGTTGGGTTTCTTCTTCATGACGGTTCTCCTTTCATAAGTTTCTCAAGCAGGCTCTTGGCGCCTTTTTTCGAGGTGATTAATGCGGCGCTAAGTTCGTCGCGGCCTAGGGGTGAGCCAAGTTCTTGCTTGCTGCTAACGTAGAAGATGGGAAGGCGGAGGGCATTCGCGGGCCCTTCGTATTCCTTTTTGGTGCGGGGGCTCGCATCGAGAGCGAGCAATAGCAGCGCGCCTTTACGGAGGGATTTTTCCGTGCCGGGTCCAAACAAGACGAACCCGGCGCGATTCAGGATGCCCAGCATCCCAAATGCGCTGCTATTCATGGATGGCCTCCTTAAGGGAAGCGATTTCTTCCTCGCTTAACGGGCAATGGAAGAGGCGCTCGAAGACGTGACGGCGAAGCGCAAGCTCCAGCGCGGCTTCGTCTTTATGGAGGTAATAGCCTCTACCGGGGAGGCTTTGGCTTTTATCGACGACCACCTTCGGCCCGATTTTCACTAGGCGCAGCAATTGATTCTTAGGGAAACTCTTGCGCGTGGCAACGTCGAGCCGAGGGTTTTCGCGTTTCATCTATATTACCTTAGTTACGTCCGTCGTCGTCGTAGTAGTCGTCGTAGTCGCTGTAATCCTCTTCGTAGTCGTCGGCCTCATCAAAGGCTTCGGCTTCCTCGGATTCGATCTGCGAGAGTTCCTCTTCAGTATAGACGGGCATGGTGGGGACGGCTGGGGTAGCGGTCGGCGTCGGGGTCTTGGCCACTTCTTCTTCGGTGATCTTGCGCGGACGCTTGGTCTTGGCGGAGCTGGTGGTCTTCTTTTCCTTGGCTTTCTCGAGTTCCCTCTCGAGGTCTTCGAGGGTCGTGGTGGTCGCGACGCTGGTGGGTTTCTCCTCTTCGGCCTTGCGGGCTTCGTCGGCCTTGCGGGCTTCTTCGGCCTTGCGGGCTTCGCGGGCCGCTTTCTCGGCGGCGAGGGCCGCGGCGGCAGGGTTCACCGCGCTGGCGGGGAATTCCTCGGGGCGGACGTCGGCCTTAGGCGCGGGAGCGGGTTTGATGACCACTTCGGGCATCTCTTCTTCGCTGGGCTTCTCCTCTTCGGCTTTCTGGGCTTCTTCGAGGGCTTTAGCGGCCTTCTCGGCCTCTTCTTTGGCGCGAAGTTCGGCTTCGCGTTTGGCGGCTTCTTCTTGTTGCTTGGCGATATAGGCGAGGCGTTCGGCTTCCTTCTTCTCCTCTTCGGCTTTGTTCTTCCATTCCTCGACGGGGGTGAAGATGAGGCCGAGTTCTTCGGCTTTGGATTTCTCGACGAAATCAATGTCGTAGCCGGTGATCTTCTTGGCGAGGGCGAGGTTGGATTTGAATTTGCCTAAGGCTAAGGGGATGGAGCCATCCTCGATGAGGACCTCGGCGAACTTGTCGTCTTCCTCGATGTTGAGGCCGAGGGCGACGGCCGGGCGGATCGCTTCGATCATGAAGACGCCGATGTTGGGCGAATAGTTGATGACGTCGATCTTCTCTTTGCTCTTGCCATTGCCAAGCTGCGAGACGATCTTTTGGATGCGGTTGCCGCCTTGGCCAATGCACGCGCCGGTGGCGTCGACGTCCTCGTTTAAGGAAGCGACGGCGACTTTGGAGCGCACGCCAGCCTGACGGGCGATGGCTTTGATGACGACGGTGCCGTCATAGATTTCGTGGATTTCTTCCTCAAAGAGCCTCTTCAGGAAGCCTTCGGAGGAACGGGTGGCTTGAATCTGAGGGCCACGGGAAGGACGGCCATCCGCGGATTCGGTCGATTTGACCTCTTGGATGTAGACCTTGATGGGGTCGCCGACGCGGAAGTATTCGTCGCCGATGAGCTCCTTGCGGGAGAGCTCGATGGAGGTGCGGTCGATGCGGACGGTGACGGAGCGCTCGTCGGCTTTCTCGACGATGCCGGTCATCATCTCGCCGATGTGGTCCTTATAGATTTCGTAGAGCATCGAGCGCTCGGCCTCGGAGAGGCGCTGGCGGAGGTTGTTCTTGACCGCCATCGCGGTGACCTTGGAGAGGTCCTCGATGGGGCAGACGATGGCGTAATCGTCGCCGACTTTGTATTTGGCTTTCTTCTTGCCTTCGTTGGCGTCCTCGACGGAGATTTCGAGGTAGTCGTCCTGGACTTCCTCGACGACTTTCTTGATCTGGGCGAGTTCGATTTTGCCCGCTGCTTCGTCGATGGTGCAGGTGACGATGGCGTCGTCGCCACCGCCGAGGTATTTGATGTAGGCCCTCTTCATGGCTTCCTCGAGGGCGAGGATGATGGCTTCGCGGGAGAGCCCTTTGGTTTCGGAGAGCTCGGATACCGCGTCGATGAATTTTTTCGCGTCCATGGAATGTTTTTACCTTTCTTCTTGCGTTGCGATTTACATGTCGATGGCGAGGCGGGCTTTATCCACGTCCGCATAAGGGAAGTGGATGAGCGCGCGCTTGGCCTTTTCTTTGACTTTGAGGGTCACCGTATCGTCGGTGACTTCCATGAGGGTCCCTTCGAGGATGTTCTCTCCTTTGTAGGGATGGCTCAGATGGAGGGAGACGTATTGCCCCACGTAGAGGGGGAGCTTGTCGACGGCGAGGGGCTTTTCCGCGCCGAGGGAGCTGATGTCGAGGGTGTAGGCGTCTTCGATGGGATCGAGCTCGTCGAGCACTTTGTTGATCTCTTCCGACACCGCGACGATGTCTTCGAGAGAGATCGGCGCGACGCGGTCGACGACGACGCTTAGGGTTTTGTTCTTACCCCCGCTTAAACGCACTTCGGATAGTTCGTAACCGAGGCTTTCGACGGTGGGGTTAAGGGCTTCGTAGATTTTCTTTTCCTCTTCTTTCATGCTACCTCCAAGAAAAGAAAGAGCGGTGATCGGACCGCTCCATAAAGTCAATGTTCGATACGGAACCGCTATCGGGATTTCCGCAGGCAAACTATATCAACATCCTTCCCCTTTGGGAAGAGGAGATTTTCACTCGGGACGATTTTCTTTGCTAAGTGGGATTAGCCACAAAGTTCTTCTGGTGGGAAATACAGCCCCAGACGATGGCTATGATCCATCTCAAAGAGGGACGCTTGGCGATGGGACGAAGCGGATCAGTTGTTCGAAAGCAGGTACTCGAACTCTTTCTGGGAAACTTCGAGTTCCTCCATGGCGTCGGATTCGGTGATCTTGCCGGCGCGGTATAGCCTCAAAACCGTTAGGACCGTTCCTTTCTGAAAGCCTCTTTTCTCGCCTATTATCTTGCCTATTTTCTTGCCATTTTTCTCGCCTTCCTTAAGGACTCTCCGCTCGATTTTCCTGACGGCTTCTTGCGCCAGCCGGTCGATATCGCGCCTTAGTGCTTCGTTCATGGTGGCCCCCTTCCTTTCTTTGATCGTGATGAGGGAACGGATCAGTTTCTCGAAAGCAGGCGCTCGAACTCTTTCTGGGAAACGCCGAGCTCCTCCTTGGCGTCGGATTCGGTGATCTTGCCGGCGCGGTATAGCCTCAAAACGGTTTCGATGGTTGCTTTCTTAATGGCTTTCTGCTCGGCTTTCAAGCCGGCTTTCATGGCAGCTTCCATGGTGGCTTCTTGCAGCAGCTGGTCGATATCGCGTCTTAGAGTTTCGTCCATGGTGGTCCTCCCTTTCTTTGATCGTGATGGGGAACGGATCAGTTGCTCGAAAGCAGGCGCTCGAACTCTTCCTGGGAAACGCCGAGCTCCTCCATGGCTTCGGATTCGGTCATCTTGCCGGCGCGGAACAGTTTCAAAACCATTAGTACCATTCCTTTCCGAACGCCTTTTTCCTCGCCTTTTTTCTCGCCTTCCTTAAGGGCTTTCCGCTTGGCTTGCATGGTGGCTTCTTGCACCAGTCGGTCGATGTCGCGACTTAGAGCTTCGTTCATGGTGATCCTCCCTTTCTTTGATTGTATCATCTCTAGCGCCCCGCGTAAGTGCGCGTTGTGCATTTGTCCGGGATCGACGCAAGTCAGGTCAGCCATCAGCCGGCCAAGCTCCGTCGAAGCGTCCTGATGAAGCGCGTCGGCGACGATGATCCGTTGGTTTGACGCGATGACGTCGCCATGTCCTTTGACGCATATTTGCGCCTCGTAAAGCGGCTCGCCATGGTGAAACATATCGCCCCGGCAGATCACGATGAGGATAACGGGTCGATTCGGGTCGTATTCCTTCCCCTTCTTTGCGGCATTGAGGGCGAGGTGATGAAAATATAGGGCGAGGCGCTCCTTCTTCATCCCCGAGAGTTCGTTTTGCATCTCCACGTCGACGAGCGACCCGTCCTTGAATTCGATCAAGCAATCAAAGATGACTGAGCGCAGTTGCGGGAGAAGCGAGGCTCTTTGGGTGACGACCGATTTGACGGTAAAGTCATTTCGGCCAAGGATTGGCGCGAGCACCTCTTTCACCGCAGGGCAATTGTTCCGGAAGGCGACGGTCATGGCGTAGTCGTCCATCAGGCAAAACGGGTGAGGACCATAGTCTTCGATGTTTAGCGTCGTTTTTAGTTTCTTTCGGGCCACCTTGATACCTCCATCCTCTTATAACGGCGAAATGGGGTTGAGGCGAAAAAACTTTGGATGAACGAAATAAAGTGGCATCGCGACGAAGAAACAAGGAAAAGCCACGGAGGCTAAGGGGAGACCGTGGCGTTAGTTCCAATATTCGATCGTGATCTTATCGAAGAGTTTCTCCACCTCGGGTGAAGGGTTTTCGTATCTTTGAATCATCTTCTCGATGACTTCATCGGGGACCCATTTGTCCTTTTGCCGCGTCTTGTTATGCTCGAAGACGACGGAATAGTCATGGAATTTGACCATGAAATGCTCGAGGCGGTCATAGCCTTTGAGACGCGAGAGGAAATAGAGCCTCCGCTCGTCGGTGAGGAAGGTGCTATCGATGATGACCGTGCATTCCTCCTCCCGAGCAAGGATTTCGTTGGCTTGGCGGATCATCTCATCGTAAGAGAGGGTCACGGGGTCGGTGAAAACAAGGTATGAGCCCGTGAGGGACTTCCGGGTGTCGTCGGTATCGATGACGAAGGTATTGGGATGTTCCTTAGCGTAAGCGCGGCTCCAGGTGGATTTGCCAGAACCCGCGACGCCAGCCATCAGGATGAGCTTTTTCATAGTCGGACCGTTTCCTTGAGAAAGTGGGATTCGCCTCTATAGAGGCCTATCCCCTGCTTCTAGTTTAAGTTTGGCATGGCTTTGAGGAAGCGTCCATCTTGTTTTGCAAAACGCGCGGAGTTTCATCGGGGCTCGCCCATACGTTCTTTTTTCCCTTGAGGCAAGGAAAAAGAGGAACGTTCCAAAGTCCAGCCTAATTCCGACAAAAGGCATTTTAAAAGCGGCTTTGAAATATATATCTAAATATATAGCGAGCCGCTTTATGCTGATGGTTTTGGGATTTGTTTAGATCTCTGGATCGTTATTGACCTCGTTTTCGTTTTCGAGTTCTTCTTCGCTTTCCATCGATTCCTCTTCTTCGTATTCTTCGTCCTCGCCATCGAGGTCGAGGACGAGGGGGACCTTCTCTTGCTGTTCCACGGGTTCAGGTCCTTTGATTGCCTCGACTTTTTCGGCAGTAAGCTTCTTGTTCGCGCAGCCACCAACGACGGTCTCAAAGATTTCATTATTGGCCTTTTGGTCCTTGATCGCATCAAGGAGTCTCAATGCGAACCCTTCTTTCGGTTCCTTTACGGCGAGGCCAGCGAGGCGTTCGGCGGTGCCTTTTGTCGCGTCTTTGTAGTCGACGTATTGCTGCGTCGCGATTTCTAGGGCATCGAGATTTCCATAGAGGACATGGTTGGGGTTATGGAAGGCAGCGTAGACTTCATCGAAGTTCTTCCCCGCGGTGGAACGGGTGCCAAAGAGCTTGGTGACGAAACTCGGGGCGATGAGCTTTTCGGCCTCTTTGAGTCCTTCTTTGCCACCGTATTTGACTTCCATGCGGGCGGTGATGTCGAACACCGGCATCTTCTTGGCCTCTTTTTGCAGAATCTCGTGCGTCGTCGCGGGAGTCAATTCGCTCGCGAGGCGGGTGCAGTTGTCGCGGAAGAAGAGTTCTTCGTTGACGAGCATTTCCCTCTCGTTTAGCTCTTTCGCATATTTCTCTGCTTTGGCTTTGAGGTATTCGGCGGGGTGGCCGATGAAGAACTCGTTTTCAATGTCGTCTTTTTCCTCCTCGGCATAAGGATTGACCGCGTATTCGTCCTCATCGATAAAAAGGTCGGCGGGGTCGGGTCCGTCCTCGTCGTTGAAGATCTTGTCGCGGAGCTTCGCCGAAGCGTCGATGAGCTTCATCCGCGCGATATGGACGGCTTCTTGGAAGGAATAGTCGGTTTCCGCTCCATTGGCCCCATGGGAAAGGAGGTAGTTGGTCGCGAATTTCACCTTCTCGTCGAAGTTCTCGATTTGGTCCACTTTATTGCAGAAATCGGCCATCGAGACGTATTGGGATTTCGTGATTTGCTCTTTCGTTAATTTTGGCATGGCTTGATCCTCCTTTTTCTTAGGATGGGAATATTATGCAATAAAGACTGCAACGAAGCTGCCACACAGCAAAAAAAGATGCCCTACTTAATAGAGCATCGGTTTTGATGGGTCTTATTCCACTGCGGGAACGTCGTTTTCAACTTCCTCCTCGGGGACGTCGGCGAAGTTCTGGTGGTAGTCTTCCTCGATTTGGGCCTGGTCAAGGTCATTCACGTCTTCTTGTAGGCCTTGCTGGAATGCAGCATTTCCATCCGCTTGGTTTAGCACTTCATCGCCGGCGTTTGCTTCCTCGAGGGCGCGGGCTTGGAGGTTGCTGCTGATGATGCAATCATAGGCTTTTTCGCATTCCCGTTGCTCGGCGGTGGCTTTGAGGATGTTGTAGCTAAATAGCGCGCGAGAGGCTTGGGTGCCTTTTAGGTGGCGGGAGATGAGGGAAGGATTCATCAGCCCATCGTTCGGGTTCCAGGAAGGGAAGACGTGCTGGAGGTATTCCTTCGCGGCTTTATCGAGGGAATTCATGTCGCCATAGAGGGCGTGGTCCGGGTTATTGAAGGCCTTATAGGTCTCGTCGAGGTTATGGTAAGCCGTCGAGTATTTGTTGAACATCTTGGCGAGGACGCCGGGCTTGGTGGCTTCATAGGCATTTTCCAAACGTCCGCCGAATTTGGCGTTGAGGCGGGCTTTCACGTCGCGCGAAGTAGGCTCGACGTCGAGCGCGCTGACCTTATTGGACATGGAATGGTCGAAGTCATTGGATAAGACCGCGTACATAAGCTGCAGGTCGGCGACCTTCTGGCTGTTGGCATCGGTGACCCCCTTCTCTTCCTCTTGGTGGAGCATATCGGCGGCTTGATCTTTGAGGTAGCCGATCGGGTCGATCATGAAGCGGCGGTTCGCGGCGTCTTGCACTGCGTCTAAGGTAGGATTGACCGCTTCGTCTGGGACCATGATCATGTCCTTACGCAACGCCGCGGAAGCGTCGGCGATCTTGACTTTGGCGATATGGATGGCTTCCTCTAAGGAAACATCACGCTGCTCCGCCCCATAGGAGAGGAGATAACGTGTGGTAAAGGCCATCTTGTCTTCGAAATTCTCAATGGCATCCATGCGGTTCACGTAATCGCTGATGGAGACGTAATGGACGTTATTCAGTTGTTCTTGGGTTAATCGGTTTGGCATCGTGATTACCTCCTTCGATGGGCCAATGATACGCCCGCCTTCGCCACATATGTGTCACAAAGTGGAAGCGCATTCTTTCGATGATTGCTTCGCTCTATATAAATAGGAAAATAGAGCCTACGGATGAGAACGAGCAAAGAAGCGAATACAGTCTTTCGGCCAGGTCTCCTTCATGGCGGCTCCTCCTTATTGTGCTAAAAGGCCGTGGCGAAATCCTGAGCCATTTTGAAAGAGAAAGCATTCCATTACATCGACCTCCTCCCCTGGGACGAAGAAGATAAGAAGACGATCCGCGACCTCGCGAATAACGCCTAAAGCATAAGTATAAGGAAGGGTCGCGCCCTTCCTTTTACTATGCCTAAATCAAGGCTTAGTTGTCGCTGCGGGAATAGCCGCACTTCATCACCTTCGAGGCTTCCATGAGGACTTTCTTGAGGGTATCGAGGGATTGCTCTTTGGCAAACGAAGCGATTTCTTCATTGAATTTCTTCAGCAAATCCCCGTTCTTTTCCGATTTGAACGCAGCATCATAATGGTTGAGCAGTTCGTGGCCTTTGTTGAATAAAGCGGCTTGGTAACGCTCGATGTGTTGGATGCAAGCGCCATAATTCGCATCGGCCAAAACGCCGATGAGGCGCGAAGCCCAGAAATAGGAATTAAGGGTATCGACGTCCATCGTCGTGCCACTGAAATAACGCGGGAAAGAGTCGACGTTGGCATATAGTGGGACGGAACCATTGAAGGGGTTAGAGCCAAAGCTCAGCCATCCTACTGCTTTGATCGCGTCATCGACATAGGGGCGGATCTGTAAGATCTGCATGACGCTCGTGCGCGAGATGCCGATGGGACGGTAGACGCCTGGCTTTTCCGATACTTTAGAATAAGGATTATAAGGCGTGCCTTGATAGTAGCTCGAAAGGATGTATTTGATGTCCTCGACCGTGATTTTATGGTCGGGGATTAGGCTCCATGGTATATTGTCGCTTTCGGGGCCAATGTCGGCATCTTTTCCATCATAACGATGCGCGGAAGGCGAGAAATAGCGGGCCATGAACCAGGCGCGCGGGGTGTTATAGACATGGTCGGCGTCGCTATGGGAGCCGAAGATCCAGCGGGGATTAAACACGCCTCCTAAGTTTAGGTCGAGGTGGTTAGCCGCGATAAATTCGCGGAGGTCTTTGCTGCAGATATGTTCCTTCTGTTCTCCAAAGGCATCATCGAGGTCGAAGGAATCGATGCCGAACTGATTGGGCATGATGACGTATTCTTCGTCTTTTACCCTCTTGGCGATGAAATGATGCCCGCCGATGGTCTCGAGCCACCAGATTTCGTTCTCGTCGGAGAAGGCGATGCCATTGGGCTCATAGGTGCCATATTTCTCTAGGAGTTCGCCGAGGCGAAGCACGCCTTCGCGAGCGGAACGAATGTAGGGCAAAACCAAGACGACGAGATCTTCTTCACCGATGCCACCGCTCTTCTTCACCCGGCCTTTGCTATTGCGCTCGGGTTTGACGTAGGGATCGGCGCCGAGGACGAGCGGGTTACTCGTGAGGGTTTCCGTGGCCGTCATGGCGACGTTATGACTATTGATGCCATTGGCCGCCCAGATGCCGTTATCCGCGTTGACGTTTGGGGTTGCGGTATAGGTTAAGGGGTTATCGGGCAAGTCGATTTCGACGTGCGAGATCTTGCTTTTATATTTGCGGGGTTGCTTTTTGGGGTCGACGACAACCAATTTCTTCTCATCGAAGAAGCCATCGTCATTACGGGCGATGAGGGTCGAGCCATCGTAGCTCGCCTTCTTGCCGACTAATATCGTGGTGCATGCCATTCGGGTGCCTCCTTATGTTTCCGAGGAAGATTCTACCACGTTACCGATGAGGGCAAATCGAAATGCTCGCTTAAAGCGAGCGCTCGACCTTGAGGAACTCGGCAAACCTGGGGCTTGGGTGAAGGAAGGCTTCTTCCGTCGGGGCGCATAAGTCCACCTTCCCCTGATGGAGGAATAGCGTCTTGCTGGAAATGTTCCGCGCGAATTCGATCTGGTGGGTGACGAGGATCATCGTCACCCCTTCCTCTCGCAAGGAGGACATGACGTTGCACACTTCCGCGACCATCATGGGGTCGAGGGCGCTGGTGGGCTCGTCAAAGAGGATGATCTCCGGATTCATGCAGAGGGAACGCGCGATGGCGACGCGCTGCTTCTGTCCGCCCGAAAGGGTGGAAGGAAGGGCGTCACATTTCTCTTTTAAGCCGACTTTTGCAAGGTTTTCTAAGGAAATCCGCCTTGCTTCCTCCTTGCTGCGACGAAGGACTTTGCGCTGGGCGAGCATGCAGTTATCCAAAACCGACATGTTCGCGAAGAGGTTAAAGGACTGGAAGACCATGTTGATGCGCGAGCGGAGGCGGTTCTCGTTCGCGGAGTGGGAAAGGATGTTCTCACCCTCGAAGAGGATCGTCCCCGAATCGGGGCGTTCAAGCAAATTGATGCAGCGCAGCAGCGTCGACTTGCCCGATCCCGAATTCCCTAAGATCGCGAGGCAATCGCCCTTCTCCAAAGTGAAGCTCACGTCCTCAAGGACGCTTTCGCCATCGAAGGACTTCTTTAAGTTGCTTACCGTGAGGATGCTCATGCGATGGCCCTCCTGCCATGGCGGAAGCGGAAGATGGATTTCCCTTCGAGCTTGACGCCGACGAGCTTAAGGACGAGGTTGCTTAGCATCGTCAGCAAAAGGTAGATCACCGCGATGATGAGGTAGGATGCCATGAAGGCATAGGAATCGTTCGCGGCGTTATAGGCGGCGAAATAAAGCTCCGCAACGCCGATGACGTTGAGCACCGAGGAGTCCTTGATGTTGACGATCCATTCATTGCCGATGGTTGGGATGGCGTTGCGTAGCGCCTGCGGCAAGACGACCGACCATAGGGTCTGGCTCGAAGATAGCCCCAGGGAACGTGCCCCTTCGCTTTGGCCTTTGTCCACCCCGTTTAAGCCCGAAAGCACCACCTCGCCCATATAGGCGGCGGTATTGAGGGTGATGACGATGAGGCCCGCGACCATCCAGCCGTTGAACACGTCGATGCCCGGGAGGATGTTATTCCAGTTGACCCCGAGCATCATGCAGCCGTATTTGAATAGCAGCGCTTGCACCATCATCGGCGTACCGCGGACGACCGCGCTATAGGCGGAGCATAGGCCTAGCCCCGCCCCTTTTGCAATTTTTAGGTATAAGGGGTCGTTCTTTTTGGGACGAAGCCGCTTCCCTAAGGCCAAGAATATGCCAAGGAGCAAGCCAATCCCCGTCCCGACGACGGAGAGGATTAAGGTACCCGCTAAACCGAGAAGGAACTTATCCCAGTAGGCGCTGAGCATCCTCGCGATGTCTTCGCCGAGGTTCATTCCGCGCCTCCCGAGCGTTCCACCGCCGCGGCCATGAGGGATTCCCTCTCGCTCGTAGGAAGGGTAGAGAGGACGGAATTAAGGCCGTTAAGCAAGGTGGCGTCGCTTTTCCTTACGCCGATGCTCACGCCAAGCTCGCTCCGGGCTTCGCCAAGGACTTCCTGGTCGAAATGGACGATGCCAAGACCGCTCAGCTTGCCCACGATCGAGGTGGCGACGGGAAGCTCGGCCGTCATCGCAAACGCGGAGCCGTTAATGACGTCTTGGGCCGCGAGGGCGAAGGTGGCGACGGGAGTGACGTGGCGCGCCCCATAGTCGCTGGCGAAGACGTCGATCACGTCGTTGGTCACGGTCGCGACCTGGGAAACGATGTTCTCCCCCTCGACGAGGTCGCCGAAATCCTCTGCGGATAAGGGGGTTTCATACCGCGAGGCCACCTCTTCCTTCGTCACGAGCACGAGCTCGCTGCGGTAATACTCTTCCGTGAAGGAAATCTGGCGCCTGCGTTCCTCGGTGTCGGTCATGCCGGCGACGATGGCGTCGATGGAGCCCATCTGGAGGTCGGTGATGAGCGATTCCCACTTGGTCTGGACGATCTCCACCCTTTTGCCGAGGTCTTTCGCAATCTTCTTTGCGATCTGGATGTCGTAGCCATCGGCGACGCTGCCGGAATGGTTCGCGATGGGAAGGGTGAAGTCGCTTGGGGAAGAGGCGACCCAGTTAAAGGGGGCGTAGGCGCACTCTAACCCGATGCGGATCACGTCTTCGCTTCCCCCGTTTCCACAGGAAAACAGGCAGCCTGCGGACGCTGCCATGATGGCCATAAGCCTGATGTTTTTGATTTTCATAAAGAAAACCCTCCTTTGTGCCCGATCGATGGCTTTTTTACCAATGCGACCGGAGCCCAGAGAAGGACCGCTTGCATCAATAGCGCCAACCCAAGGCATATTCCTTGGGAGAGTCCATGGGGTATTTCCCCATAGCCCAACTCAACGTCACTAGGCGGTGACGAGGGTTTCGGCGCCATTGCCTTTCGCGTTCATCCCGTTTTGCCTGATGGGACGAGGCTACTTTTCGCAAGCGCTCCTCTATTCGATCGGGCATATGATAGACGCAAGAAAAACTACGTCAAGAAAATTGCTCGCAAGATGCACGATTTTCTTCTTTATGTGCAAAAGGTCTGCAAAAATCCACTATTTTCGTGGAGATGGATAGAAAAAGGAAGCGTTAATCCCCTACTTGCGCCTCACCATCGGAGCAAGTGACTTTCGTTAAGGGGCATCTATTGCACCAGTGCTCTTCGACGTCAACTTCGCCCCACTGCGCTAATGTACCAAGGTAACGAACCGAAGCTAAGCTCGTGCAGGAGCTAAAGCAAAAGTCTTCAAGAAGCGTTAAGGAAGCGGGAAGATCGATGGAGGTCAGGCTAGAGCAGAAGCTAAAGGCAAAACTTTGGATCTCTTTTAAGGTATCGGGGAAGGAGACCGAAGTTAAGGCTTCGCAATCGAAGAAGGCATATTCGGGGATTATGGCGATGGAAGAAGGAATGGTTACGCGAGTAAGGCCCACGGAGCTTTCAAAGCAGCTTTCCGCTAAAGCGGTAACGGTTTTTGGAATGACATAGGCCCCTCTTTTGCCTTGAGGGTAGCTGATTAAGGTGGTCTTGCTTTGATTGAATAAGACGCCGTCTAAGGCGGAATAGAAACCACTACCATCCGCAACAATGAAAGCAAGGTTACCTTCCGTGCCTGAGAAGGCATTTTCCCCAATATAGTTTAGCGAGGCGGGAAGCGCGATGGAGGTAAGCTTCTTGCAGCCCTCAAACGCCTCATCCCCAATCGCTTGGTAGCCTTCGGGCATGGCGTAATCGCCCGACTTGCCTTCGGGGCAAACGAGAAGGGTCGACTTCGATTTATAGAATACGACGCCATCACGCGAGGCATAAAAGACATTATCCTCGTGGACGTTGATGGACTCGAGCTTCTCGCAAAGATAGAAGGCGCTTTGTTCCAGCTGGATGACGTTTGAAGGAACGTCGAGCGAGGTGATCGCGGTGCGCGTAAACGCCAGCTCGCCGATATGAGTTAACGTCTTTGGCAACGTTAGAGAAGAAAGGAGTTCGCATCCGGAAAAAGCGGATTCGCCTAAGACCTTTAACCCTTCCTGCAAGGAGAGAGAAGTAAGTTTTGAACAGCCCTCAAAGGCGCCATCGTCGATCTTTTCCACCGTGAAAGGGACGATATAGGTTCCTTCTTTGCCGTTAGGGCAAAGTAGAAGGGTCGATTTCTGCTGATTGAACAGCACCCCATCTACAGATGAGAATTCCCGGTTTTCAGGGTCGACGTAAAAAGCGGTTAGGGAAGTGCAGCCATCAAAGGCATATTCCGCGATATTCCTCACGCTTGCGGGGATGGTGACCGAGTTTAGCTTCTCGCAGCCTTCGAAGGCATTGCTTTTGATGAGGAGAACCGAATCCAAAATCGCATAGTCCCCCTTCTTCCCTTGGGGGCAAAGGACCAACGCGGAATCCTCTTTATCCATCAAAACACCTTCATGGGAAGCGTAGATGGGATTATCCGAGGCGACGTCGATCGCTTCGAGGGAAGTGGCGCCGTAGAACGCATCGCCGCCGATATATTCGACACACCAGGGAATGCTGATGCGGGTGATTTTCGTGCAGCCTTCAAAGGCGGAACCCTCGATGCGGGTGACTTTTCGGCCGTTATAGACGTTGGGGATGATGACTTCCCCTTCGATGTCCTTTGATTTCGCCTCAACCGAGCATTCGAATTCTTTCTCGGGAATTTCGTTGAAGGTCAATAGTTCTTCGATGGGAACGGAGGTGGCGGAAGAGGAAATCGAAGTGTCACTAGAAGGCGAGGAAGATAAAGGGGAAGAAACAGGCGAAGAAGAATCGGCGGAAGAAGGCGTTGAAGCGCAGCCTACTAAAGTAAGTCCACATAACCCGAATAACAGTCCTAAGCGCTTCTTCATGTACTTCACCTCGATATTGCTCCCCTATCTTACCGCGATGCGGTCTCGTATGCGAAATAATCCCGAGTTAAGTGACCTAGAATGAGGGCAATGCGAAAGAATAAGCGCCGAATGGGCGCTTATTCTTTCGGGGTTTCTTCTTGCTTGGGCTCTTCTAGATTTTCTTTGCTTTCTTCTTTGGGAGTCTCGACCGGCTTGCTGTCTTTGGTGTCGTTATAGAAGTTGACGATGATACTGGTGAGCACCGCCACGACGATGACTCCATAGAAGCCTAAGATCACCGAGAGGATGCGCGAGATGGGACTTACCACGGTGAAGTCACCAAAGCCGATCGTGGTCACCACGGCAAAGGAATACCATAGGGCATCGCCATAGCTATTGATGCCGGGTTCCATCAACGTGAAATAATAGGAACAGCTTAGAATCAAGACGATGAAACCATAGAAGATTTCGAAGGCATAGGTCTTGCGCATAATCTTCATGATGCCCTTTAGTTTCATTCGCGATAACGCGAAAGAAAGGGTATCGATGAGAGAGACGATCATGATAGCGGTGAGGTCAAGGATGAGGAGCAAGGCGAATTCCTCGGGGTTCATGCTGAATAGGGTCGACATCCCAAGAAGGAGGAGCACCAAGGCGAGGGAGCCATTGAAGATGTAGGAGGAGACTTTGCGGTGTTGGAAGCAAAGGCAGATGCGGTTGGCCGCCAAAGTGAGGAGGTAGAACACGCTTAAAGGGCCATAGGAAATGGAACCCATGGGCAAGAGAAAATAAAGCAAGCCCTGGATGAAGTAGATTGAGGCGAGGACGATGTTCTTGATGAACTCAAACTTGTCCTTTTCGGCATGGGCCTTGAAAACGAGCAGGACGCGGCTTGCCGCGATCACGGCGAAAATGCCAAAGAGGAAAATCGGGAGCTTATCGGGAACACCTTCTTCGGTAACGAGGTAGTTGAGGGTGGTTAAGGACAAAAAGAGGACGCCCATCGAGACGATGCTGGTGGCGACGCTGAAGATGGTGCGCTTTTGTTCCTCGGTTAAGGTGAATTTGCGTTTCATGGAGCACTCCGAATCGGAATAAGTGCATTTTACGTTGCGCGTTTGCTTAGGGCAAGGAGGCGAAGGGCAAATCAAGACAGCAATTCGCTCTTTATGTTCCTTATAATATGGGTCGCTTATGAAGAAAGCCTTGCGCATCATATCCTACGTTTCCGCCTTCTCCGCGATGGCGGGGTTATGCTTTCTTCTTTGCCTATGGTTTTATTCCTTAGGGGAAAGCGAAGCCATACCGCTAGGAACAAGCTATGAGGAGTTTCTCTCTAGCGTCGCGGAGCAGTCGCGCCTCGGCCACCTCGTCCGCGTCGAGGAAGGCGAGATCGACGTCTTCGTCGAAGGGGAGCGTTACTCCTACCATCTACTCAGCGCATCGGAGCGCATCGCTAACGCATTGCGCGCCGCCTTATCTCTCGACTATGGGCAAGCCATCATCGAGCCTACTTCGGTGAAGGAACTTCTTATCCCCACCGTTCTTCCTTCGGTAATTGCAGTGATTCTTTCTTTACTCGGAGGAATCGTTCCTTTGTTCCTCCCCCTAGCGAAGAAACGTTGGTCCTTTCTTCTTGGCGCATTGCTTTGCCTTGGGGCCTCGATTGGCTCTTCTTTCCTGCCCTTCCCCTACTTAAGCTATGTTTTCGTTGCCTTTATGGGTGGGTTATTGCTTCTCGCTTGGAGGAAAGAAAAGAAGGGAAATCTCCGTAAATCCCTCCTCATTTCCTTTTTATGCCTCTCCCTTCTATTCTTTTTCGGCGCCTTATCTTCGAACGTCCAAAGCGATATCGCTTCGTTAAGTTGGTATGGCATCAGGGGGAAAGACAACCACCTTTATGCGGTGTCGTTATTCTTCACTCTATTTATTCCGATGGGCCTATTGGGGCTAAGCGGACTCATGAGTCTATACCATTTGCTCGAGAAGCGAAAAGCTTTAGCGATTGAAGAAAGATAGCTCATTCATCATCCTGCTCGAGGTTTCAAGCAAAAAGAAAGCCCCAAGGAACCGGCGTGTCCCTGAGGCAATCGGTTGGAGATATCGCTTAGGCGATTTCTTTGCGCCTTAAGAAGGCGGCCACGCCCATCAGAGCCAAGGTCGCGCCACTAAGGACGCCAAAGCCAATGCGTAGGCCGATGACCGTCGCTTCCCACCAAGTAATGAGCGGGACGATGCGGTCGGCAGCGGAGATGCCATTCATCGCCGCGCTATAGTTCGCGGTGACATAGAGGATGCGGTGGCAGGCTTCGCGCATCTTGTTCGCGAAGAAGGCGTTGTTGTGGTAATCGTCGAGCGCTTTCTCGCTGCCCGCGCCATCGTAGAGGCTGGTGCCGTTTGCGATGCCATCGACGAAAGTCATGAACGTCTTCGCGTTGGAGGAGGCCATGTCGGTGATCGCGAAGCCATCGAACCCCCACTCGTCGCGTAAGACCGTCTCCATGAGGGCGCTGCTGGCGCTCGTCCAGAGGCAACCGATGCGGTTGAAGGAGGTCATGGTCGCATGAGCGTTGCCCATGTCGGGACGGAAGGAATACTCAAACGGCAGCAGCACGATTTCGCGCATTTCCTGCTCGTTGAGCCAGATGGCGACGCCGTTGCGGTTGGTCTCTTCGTCGTTGGCGACGAAGTGCTTCACGTAAGTGACGACGCCTTTGCTCTGCATGCCGATCGTCTCCTTGACGGAGCATAACGCCATGAGATAAGGATCTTCGGAGAAGTATTCATGGGCGCGTCCGCCAAAGGGGGCGCGGTGCAAATTGACGCCAGGGCCATAGATGCCGGTGATGCCGACGGCTAAGGCGTCTTCGGCGAGGCATTTGCCCACTTCCTCGAGCAAGTCTTTGTTGAAGGTCGCCGCCCAGATGCCCTCGGAGGGGAAGCTCGCCTTGGTGGAGGAACCCGAGACGCCGTTAGGGCCGTTCTCGTCCTTGGTCGCAGGTTTATTGACCGAAGTGACGCGGGAAGTATTGTGCTGGCCGTCGGTGATGAGCAACGCTTGCTCAGCAAACGTCATCTGATCGAGGAGGTCCTGCCACTTGGGATCATCGTAAGGAACGGGTTTGCTTGGGGTGGAGCGGAAGGAAATCAAGGAAAGGCCATTGTCCTTGCCATAGGTCGGCATGGTCGAGCCATCGTTCTCCGGCAAGGGTTTGTAGCTTAGGATGTCCTTTTCCATCGCGGGGGAAATGGAGAGGATTTCCGACGCTTTCGGGAAGGTCCCCTCCCAGTCGTTACGGCTCGCGTAAGTCACGGAATTGCTTCCACGCCCCTCGTATTTGTTGATGTCCGAGAAGTCGAAGCGGTTGGTAATCGCCTGCTCTTTGTTGACGGGGGAATGACTATAGGTCTCCTTGTCGAAGGCAGCTTGGTGGTAGGTCGCCACAAGGGTCGGGTCGACGTAGAAGTCGGCGGTGAGGATTCCTTGGGCGTCGAGGATGTTGTTGAGGGCGTTATGGGCGTTGCTACCCAAGGCGAAGTAATAGTCGCCTTCGTCGACGATGTAGGTCTTCGCGTAGTTCGCGTCGTAGGACTTTAGTTGTTCCTTCTCGACGCGCAAGGTGATGGTCTCGGAGTCACCGGTATCGAGTTCGCCCGTCTTTTCGAAGGCGACGAGCTCGACGGCGGATTTCTCCACGCCATGCTCGCGGTCATAGTCGGTATAAGGCTTTTGTAGGTAGAGCTGCACCGCTTCTTTCCCTTTGACGCCGCCGATGTTCATGACGTCGACCGTGAAGAGGAAATGGTCCTCCTTCTCCTCCATCGCGAATCCCGAATAATAGAAATCGGTATAGGAGAGGCCGTGCCCGAAGGGGTAAGCGACCTTCGCGTCATAATCGAAGGCCCCAGCGCGCGGGGATCCCATTAAGACGTCCGCGTAACGGGTCTCGAAATAACGGTAACCGACATAGATGCCTTCGGTGTAGACGGCATAGGTGTTCTGGGTGTTGTTGAAGCCCGGGTAATCGCCCGCGTTGCTATAGGGAAGGGCGAAGGACTTGTTCGCGTTTAATCCCCAAGTCGCCGCCGCGGGGGAGGCGAAGTTGTCTTTGAGAAAGGTGTCGGAAAGCCTGCCTGAAGGCGAGACATTGCCCGAGAGGACGTCATCGATCGCGTAGACGCCGGTGGAGCCGAGGTTGCCGATCCACAATGCGGAATCGATGTCGATGTCCGCGTCGAACATGAAGTCGAGTTGGACGGGAACGGGCGAATTGATGAGCAATACGACTTTCTTGAAGGTGCCCGAAGCCTTTAAGGCGCTTAGTTGCTTCAAGACCTCGCGCTCATTCGCGTGGAGGTTGAGGTAGACGCCGCCTTCGCAATCGCTATTGACGGTGGAAAGGTCCATGCCTTCGCCCGAATCGCGGCTAAGGACGTAGATGGCCGCGTCGCCATAGGCGCTGAAGGAGGACATCACCGAGCCATATTCGCTCCAAGGGGCCTCGTTCATCTTGTAGATCAGGCCGGGCTTTCCTCTCCGATACCCCGAAGCTGCGCCGCTTTGGTAGAAGTCCCAAAGTGTTGGGTTCACCTCGAAAGATGAAAGGGCAGTCTTGAGGTTCGCGATGCCCGAGGTATCGGTGGAGGAGGAACCCGTCGCGCCGTAGTTCAGTTGGACGGATCCCTGGCCGAACAAGGAGATTTTATTGCCTGCGGCCAAAGGCAAAGCAGCGTTTTCGTTCTTCAAGAGCACCATGCCTTCCCGCTCGAGCTCACGGCAGACGGAATCGGTATACGCCTTGAGCTTTTCCGGATCGGTATATTCGCGTTTGAAGTACTCGGTGTCCTCGCCCGTATCGTCGCCCTTGATGACCTCGTAGGTCTTGAGGTTGAAGGCGGAATTAATAGCGGCGGACTGATCGTAGGCGATTTGTCCGCCTACGAGCGCCACGGCGAGGAAGCTTGCGGACACCACGAAGAGGGTGCGCCAAAGTTTTACGGATTTGATGACATTCATGGTTTAGTTCTCCTTCGCGGCGGGTTTCTTCTGGAACAGGATCTCCTTCTGGATGATTCCCCCAAGGAGGAACGCGAGCATCGCGACGATGAGGAAGACAAACGTGAGGATGAATTCCAGCGAGAACGAGGTTCCGTCGATACCCGTGAAGATGTTCGCGACGTAGGTGACCTCCTCCCTGGCGTAAGAAAGGAAGGCGAACAAGCCCATGACGAAGGCCAAATACTTCACGGTTTTAAAGCCTGCGCAGAAGCTAATAATGCCAATTCCCGCAGAAATTGCGGAGAAAATGACGATGGATGGGTTGATCTTCGGGGTGAAGGCGGTCACGCCCGTCGCCGGGTAATAGAAGCAGACGAGCAGTGATAACGCGATGCCGATTCCCACGAAGATATAGGAGACGATGTTCTCCTTCAAGTTCTTGAGAATAAGAGCAAACATATTATTTTCCTTCAAGGTTGGACACTTTGGGCGACCAGGTCAGCTTCGCATCGGTAGCGACGTAGACGCAGTCGAGCATCGGCGCGTCGGCCTGGCGGGTGTTGCCATGGTAGACACTATTGGTGGTGATGAGCTTAAGGACGTTGGGGCCTTTGTTCAAGACGGCGCGGTCGTTCATCTGGACGTTGATGAACGGACGGCGGACATCCGAACGGGTATCTTCCTCAAGCCCTTCGATGGTGATTTCCTCGTAGTCGAGGGCCACGCCATTGATCTCGACCGTATAGGTGTCGGGGTTAAAGGTCTTGGTGTCGAACTCGCACTGGATGCGCATGATGATGACCGCGTCGTCCACGTCTTTATCGACGTTGAAGTCGAATTCGAGCTCCGCGTTCTCGTAATACATGCCCGAGACGTAGTAGCCGTTGCTGGCTTGCGAGCCATTCGCGGGATAGATGAGGTCGGTGCCGGTCAGGTTCACCGAGAAGCCGAATCCCATCTTGCCATCGAGGTCGATGTATTCCGCCTCGAGGGTATAGATGTCGAGCCACTTCGCATAGGCGCTTTGCGCCGAGGTGGCGCGGGCGTTGAAGTTGAATGCGGTCGTGCAATCCGCATCGGTATACCAGCCCGAGAAGTAATAGCCATCGCGGGTGGGATCGCTCGGACGGGAAGGCTTGGCTTGCTTTTTGACGCTGTCGGTCTTATAGACGCCATTATTCGGAGCGCCCGTGTAGTTATAGTAATAGGTATAGGTATAGGAATCGCTCGATTCGGCGGTCCAGGACGCCACGAGGATGATGCTTTCGGTAATGGGCGTATCGAAGTCGAATTCCGCATCACCAAGCATCCAGGCACAGATGTAGCCGGTGCGGGTATTCGCAGGCTCATCGACCTTCTCGCCATAATTGACGTTGACGGTGGAGCTCGTCGCGCCGGCGTAGTTGTAATTGAAGGTGACAGTCAGGACGATGATTTCCCATTTCGCGGTCAGCGTGAAGCTATCGGAGACGATGCTCGAGAAATCATAGGCGACCGAATCGTTCGCGGCGCGGAACCAGCCCAGGAAGTCATATCCTTCGCGGCGCGGCTCTATTGGCGCGGTCACCGCTTCGCCGATGCGCACGGAGACGGTGCTCGTCCGATTCTCGGTCTCATAGCCAAGGTCGAAGGTGACCGTCGCCACGGAAAGCGTCCACTTCGCGTAAAGGGTGAACGATTCCATGACGGGAAGGTTGAAGTCGTATTCATGCTCGCCCGCGGCTTCGAGGTACCAGCCCTCGAACGCATAGTTCTCGCGTTCGGGATCATCGGGCTTTTGGACGGAGCTGCCTTTGGCGACGGTGACGGTCGTAATCGCAGGCGCGCCGACGTAATTGTAGTTAAAGGAAACGGTGAGGTTCGATTCCGACCACCCCGCGAACAAGACGGTGTTCTTCGCGATCGGGGTGTTGAAATCGAAGAGGTTCACGCAGCCGATTTCCGTATACCAACCCGTGAAGCCATATCCTTCGCGGACCGGATCGGCGGGTTTTTCGACGGTAGAGCCCGCTTCCACTTTCACTTGGGTGGGCTTCGAGCCGGGGTAATTGAAATTGAAGGTCACGGATACCATCGCGGCGGGGACGCTGCTATCGCCACCTTGGGAAGAGGAAACCGTGCCCGGATCGACGGAAGTCGACTGACTCTCGGATTTATGCCCTTGGTCCGAGGATTGGACCGGCGCGCTTGCGGAGGCATCTTGCGGTGAAGTGGAAGATGCTTGGCCCCCACTACCGCCACCACAGGCGGCTAGGGCGAGCAAGGAAGCTGCGGTGAGCAACCAAAGGCCTTTTCTATTTTGCTGTTTCATATGTTTTTCCCTTTCAATACTGCTGTCTTCCTGAATCCGACGATTTCACGACGACAAACGATATAACGGGGCCCTTCGCGTGGAAGGGCCCCGCCACTAATGTTGGTTAGAAGCGAGAAGGATGATTATTTATCGTCCTCTTTCTTCTTGAAGATGACGAGAGCCGCGGCTGCAGCAAGAGACGCTGCGAGGACCGAGACGCCAGCGATGGAGCCACCGCAGCCAGATCCGGCCGCGCCAGTGTCGCCTTTGTCGCCCTTAGGACCAGGTTCGCCCTGATCGCCTTTGTCGCCTTTGTCGCCCTTGGGGCCCTGCTCGCCTTGGTCGCCCTTGGCGCCCGGAGCGCCGTCTTGGCCGTCTGCGCCGTCGGCGCCGTTGGTGACGGTGAAGACGAAGGTTTGACCATTGGTGAGGGTGATGGTGTAGGTATCAACGCCGTTTTCGCTGCCGGTCTTTTCGATCGAAGCGATTCCGACGCCATCGAGGCCATCGGCACCAGCGGCGCCGTCCTTGCCATCAACGCCATCTTTGCCGCTAGAAACGATGTAGTCGTTGCCATCGCTCAGATGGATGATGAGGCTGCCGTCTTCGCCGGTTTCGACGTCGGTGATGACGACGGGTTCGGGAGGTAGGACGCCCGGTTCGCCTTCCGCGATCACGAGGGTGATTTCCAGCGGATAAGTGTCGGTGTAAGTCGTGCGGCCATTCCTATATTGGCCGACGACGTTGATCTTGATCTTGAAGGTGCCCGCTTCCGTCGGGGTGCCGACGATGGTGTCGCCATCAAGCGCGAGGCCCGCGGGGAGCTCGCCTTCGATGAGGTTGTACTTCAAGCTGGAGGTGTACTTGTTGGCGGTGACGATTTCGGAGTCGATCGTGCAGTTGAATTCCTCGCCGACGGTTCCTTCGTTGCCCGCGATGGCGAAGGCGCTCGCAATCTCGAGCTTGTACTTGTGGGATGCGCTGATGTAACCGTCGATGGTGGCGGTAACGGTGATGTTGAAGTCGCCCGCAACAACCGTCGTGCCAGTGATGGCGCCGGTGTTGGCGTTGAGGTTTAGTCCAGCCGGGAGTTCGCCACTGGTGATGGCGTATTTGGCGCTGCGGCCGTTAAGGTCCGCGGCATCCATGGCGACGCTGACGTTGCTCGCGGCGACGCCTTGGGTCAGCGCGATGCTGGTGGTCGTATTGACCGCGTAGTTGGCGGTGTTGACGCCGTTCTTATTGTTTAGGGTGTTGGCAGCGGCGAAGAGTTCGCGCTGAGCGGCGAGACGGCCATAGTACCACTGGGTCTTGGAGGCGACGTCTTTGTTCGAGCCGATCATGATGTTGTTGGCTTCGGCGTCATAGGTGCCGCTGAGGGCCTTCGCGCCACTAGCGGTGCCATCGGGGAGGCAGCCGCCGGTACGGGTGATGAGGTCCATGGAGTTCGCTTGGATGGCGTTGTTGCCGTAGTAGTCGGTAACGAGGACGCCCTTCCATCCCCACTCATCGCGGAGGAGGCGAGTCTGGAACGCGTAGTTGACGCAAGCGACGACGCCGCCGATACGGTTATAGGCGACCATCGAAGCGGAGCCTTCGCCTTCCTGGAGACCCATCTGGAACTGCTTGGCATAGATTTCGCGGATCGCTTGCTCAGAAGCCCAGGTGAAGAGGCACTGCCTGGAGCGGTTCTCTTCCTGGTCGTTCATGAACATGTGCTTCGCCCAGACGTTGATGCCGCGGCTTTGTGCGCCGTGGATGACCGCAGCGGCCATCGCGCCGCCTTGGTAACCATCTTGCGAATAGTATTCGTTGTTACGTCCAGAGAAGGGCGAACGGTGGGTGTTCATGGCTGGGCCATACCAACCGCCATTGCCGGAGAACATGGCGATGTTGCCGTTGATGATGCCGTATTGTTCGCCAAGATCGACATTCCATGTCGAGGAGACGACGGTCTCATCGCACCAGTACTTTCCGCCGTAGTCGTTCGGGCCGTTGGGATCGTTCGTGGCTGATTTGCCGATGGAGTTGATGGCTTGGGTTTTGCGCATTGCGGAGTTGATGACGGTTTGAATTTCGGACCAGGTGAGCTGGTTCATGAAGAGGTCCCAAGCCGCCTTCGGGGTCTTGCCGTCGAACTTGCCGCCGCTGATAACGGTGACGTTGTCCTCATAGTCGAGGCCCGCCATATCGGAGAGGCGATACAAGATGTCGGCGTTGCCTTCTTCGTGGGCCGCCACTTGCTTCCAGCCGTCGGTGAGGGCATCGAGTTCGGCCGCGGTGCGGTACCAGCTGAGGTGACCCTCGTGGTCGCCGGTGAGGAGGTTATCCTTGAAGTAGGCGTCTTTATCGGCCTTATCGTCGGCGAAGTTCGCCTGATCGTTGGTGTTGAAGGCGGTGTAATAGAGGATCGACTTCACGAAGTCGTCGGAGAGCTTGCGCTCCGCGGCGGTGATGACAAGGCCTTGGGCGTCGACGACGCTCAAATCGGTGCGGCTGAGGAGTTTCTGTCCGGCATCGTCGGTCGCGTTGACGTTGAGGTACTTGTCGTTTTCGTTCGTGGAGTAGTTGCCACGGACGGTGTCGAAGGAGTCATGGTTGGAGAAGACGGGGATCGCCTTGTTGTGGCTGAAGTCGTCGAGTTCGAGGAAGGCGTCGCCGGTGAGGTTGAATTCATAGGAATCGCTCACGCGGTGGGAATCCTTCATGACCTTGATGGAATATTCGCCGGCGTCGAGCTCATAACCACGCTTGTCGTTTCCGTTCGCGTCGTTGTAGTCGAAGGAGGAGAAATCCTGGACATTGATCTCGACGGTGACGGTCTCGCTCTGTCCGGGGCGGAGACGGCTTGTTTTCGCAAAACCAACGAGGTTTACGGCCGCTTTTTCGATTTTTCCGTCCTCATAAGGAGCGGTAACGTAGACTTGGACGACCTGCTTGCCCGCGACTTTGCCCGTGTTGGTGACTTTGACGGGGACATAGAGTTTCTCGACCTTGGCCTTGCCACTAGCTTCGGAGGAATTGAAGAGTTCCGGTCCGACGCTCGTCGGGAGGAGTTTCTTGCCATCGTCGAAGTAATAGATACTGCCGAGCTCTTCTTCAAATTCGGTGTAGGAGAGGCCATAGCCAAACGGATATACGACCGCGAACTTCCACCACTCTTCAGCGGCTTCGGCGGCGTTGTATTCACCGATGATGGCACCCTTCTTGACGATCTTGCGGGTATTGCGGTCGTAACGGATGGTCGCGTCGCGGAGCAACTCGGCATAGACGGTCTCGTAATATTTATATCCGAGGTAGATGCCTTCGTCGTAGTCGATGCCATAGTAGCCATCGCCACCGACCATTCCATTGCCGCTGCCCGGCTTCGGGGACTTGATGCCAAAGGCCTGAAGTTCTTGGGTGTAGTCATAGAGGTGTTCGGTGCCCACTTGCTTATTGGTGCCGAAGTTCTGCCAGACGGGATCGGCGGTGAAGTCTCTCATCCACTCATCGACCATGCGGCCCGAGGGGTTGACTTCGCCGTTAAGGATCTTCGCGAGTCCTCGTAGGCCCGTGGAACCCGGACGGCCAATCCAGATGATGCCGCTGATGGCGGGGTCATCCTGGAGGTTGCCAAGTTCCATCGCGTTGGACGTGTTGATCACGACCACGACCTTCTTGAAGTTCTTCTTTACGTTGGCAAGAAGCGCTTCTTCGGAATCGGTGAGCTGCAGGTAATGCTTGAACGCGCCCTTATCGTCATCAGGATTGTCGTAGAGGGCCTGGTGTTCCCAATCATAAGAGTTGCCATCGCCATCCTTATTGTCCTCGACTTCGTTGGTGACGGTGTTCAAGTCTGCGCCTTCGGTGCCGCCGCGAGAGAAGATGACCACGGCCGCGTCGTTATAAAGCGCGAAGGATTGCTCGATGGAAGCATCGAACGCAGCGTCTTCGACACCGATAGAGGTGCCGACGCTTGAATAATAGGACTGAAGAGACGGGTTGACCTTGAAACCTTCGTTGGCCAAAGCGACGGGGAGACTTACGCTACCGGTAGCACCTTGCATGCTATCCTGCGCCCGGCCAAAGACAGAGATCTTCTCATCGCCAAAGAACGGGAGGGAGCCATCGTTTTTCAGCAAAACGTCGCCTTCTGCGGCGATTTCGACGTTGAGCTCATCGGCAGCGGCCTTGGCTTCGGCGAGGGAGGAGTAATCGGATGTGAAAACACCCTTGTAGTCCATGTTGATCGCATTGGTGGAGATGGGGTTCGCAATCGAGGCGCCTACTCCGACGGCCATCGCGGCAAAAGCCGCACCGGCGAGGACGAGGAACGCTCTTTTGCGAGTCTTCGCTTTTTTCGTAAACACTTAAGTTTACCTCCTTAGATTTTTTGGACGGGCGACGGAGCAGCTACTTCCGTCGCAAGTCCATGGAAAGAACCTTCTGCGCAAAAAGTTCTTCCCACGATTTACGAAAATTGTAGAAACCGCTTTCATTGCACGAAACGGAATCGCCGTGGAAGGCCAAAATTGCAACGCGAAAAGCAGGCATTTTTACTACCTAATTGCAAAATATTTACAAGGCTATTGCAAAAATGATTGTAGAAATTGGGGTCTTTTCCGCCTTTAGTCGGGTAAAAGTACGGAATTAAGCCTCCGTGGGGCAGATTAAGTAAACCGTTAAAGAGAAGATGTTGTCTTCCGCGTTGACGGACAAGCCGCCCTGGTATTTCTCCGCGATGTGCTTCATGGAGACCATGCCATAGCCATGGAACCCCTGCTCCCCAACGTGGGAGGTCTTGGGCAAGCCGCGGTCGAAGGCGAGGCTGCCCTCAAAGAAATTGACGACGTTGAAGCTCACGAGGTCGCCCGAGCGATGCAGCGTCGCCGAAATCTGCCGCGCTTCTTCGGGCAGATTCGCGACCGCCTCGATCGCGTTATCGAAAGCATTTTCGACCAAGGAATACATCTCCCCTTCCTCAAGGAAACCTAAGGATGCCCCATCGCCAAGGAACGTCATCGAGATGCCTTTGCCGATGCAATATTGATGGATGGAAGTCAAAATGACGTCGAGGGTCTTGTTCCCGGTTTTAAACGGGGAATCATAGATGGCGATGGCCTCGGTGATTTCGCCGATCTCCTCTTGGGAGAGCCTTCCGTTGAACTTCTGAAGCCTCTTTTGGAGATCGTGGTATTTCAGATGGACATATTCCGCGTTTTCCTTCTTCACGTCGAGCTGGTGCTTCTCTTCGGCGAGAAGATGGCGAAGGACGTCTTCGTTCATCCGGAGGTCATGGGTTTTCCTCAAGAAGAGGGTGATGAATAACGAAGCAAGGCAGCACACCATCGCATAAAGCGATTCCGCGATGACCGTGTTGGTGTCGCGTCGGGCGTTATCGCGGGCGAAGCGGTTGATGCCCACGCACACCAAAACGGTGAGGATCGCCGTGATGATGGCCGCGACGCGATGCCGTCCTTTCATTTCCACGCCGGTGATCGGGCGGGCGAAGGCGAAATAAAAGCCGACGTACACGGGAGCTTTGAACGTTAGGTCCGTCAAGAGGGTGTAGAGATAGTAGTTTGGCAGCGTAACGACCTTGTTATAACTCCACCACACCCCGATAAAAGAGGAAAAGTTATAGGCGAAATGCTGGGTTGCGTAGCCTAGGGCGCCAGAGAGCATCGCGGCGATGATGCTGGTCTTATAGCAGCAAAGCACGCAGGCGGAGCAAAGGACGTACTGCAGCAGGAAGTTCAGAAAGCGGAAAATGGACGTCGAGGGCAAGAAGCGCCCAAGGACGTAGGCGAGGCCGATGCTCGCCCCGAGGGAGACGTTGACGCGGACGACGAATAATTTTCTCCGCGGGTAAGACAGGCTGAACAAGGCGGTCGCGATGAGCATCTCCGCCATGACGACCATGACATAGTTCGCATCCATGTTAACGGGACCCCCTTACGCTGAGATAATCGGAGAGTCTCCTCAAAAACTCTTTCTTTTCGCTGCGGCTGATTTTGAGTTCCGTTTTTCCAAGGTATACCGAATCCCCGCGCACCGCGCTCACCCTTGCCATGTTGACGAGGTAATAACGGTTGCACTTGGCAAAATGAGGAGGCAGGCGCTTCTCCACGTCTTTCATCGCCTCATAGGACTCGATGGTCTTGTCGACGAAATGGTAGATGACGTGGTGGTTGTTCGGCTCGATGTATTCGATGTCGTGGACGTCGACGGCAAGGGTTTCCCGGTTGGTGCGGATGCTGATTTTTTCCTCGACGTCCGCGGAGAGCTTCTTCAGCAGACGGGACATCTTGAGCTCAAAGGCGTTCTCGACGACGGGCTTAAGGATGTAGTCGAAGGCGGAGACGCTATAGCCTTCGATCGCGTATTGGGCGAGGTTGGTAACGAAGATCAAAAAGACCGTGGAGTCTTTCTCACGGATTTTCTTCGCCAATGCGATGCCGTTCATCGGCTCCATTTCGATGTCGAGGAAGACAACGTCGTAATCGCAATGGAACGCGGCCAAGAAGGCGAGGGGTTTATCGAAAACCGCCGTATCGATTTTTAAGCCCTGTTTCTCCGCGAAATTATTGAGAAATGAAAAAAGACGGTAGGCTGGAGCCTGTTCGTCGTCTACGATGGCAACTCGAATCGTTTTCATTACTATTATTTCGCAGCGAACGCGGGAGTACACATCTAATGCGCTTGCGCGGAAAAAGAATAAGAAGCAGGCACTCCATTAGAAAGACCAATCGACGCGAAGCGATATTTTTGCGACGTGAAATGCAATTTCCATTTTGGATGTTTTCTGATTTGAAGCGTCCTTCTATAGAAAAGACAGATAAAAGATTTCCCTCGTTGCGTGTTGCATTTCCGCCGCTCCGCGACGACTAATTTGCTCCTTGCTTTGGGGACTTTGAGTGGCTTCGCGTTCCGATGTCTCCCCTGCTTACGCTTTGTTTCCGTCGTTTTAATGGGAGAACAATTAATCCTAGTTTGGAGGCCAAAATGAGCGGAAATCTCCGTAAATCCCTCCCCATTTCCTCTTTTTACCTCTTCCTTCTTTTTGCTATCGGCATGTTATTCCAAAAAAACAAAGCGATATTGCTACGTTAAGCTGGCATGGCATCAAGGGAATGGGTAACCATCAAACACGGTGTCGTTATTCTTCGCGTTGTTGATCCGATAGGCATATTGGGGGTAAGCTGGCTCATGAACTTCTACTGCTTGCTGGAGCAGCGAAGAAAACCTTTAGCTCAGGAAGGGAGAGATTGATTCCTCCCTTTACTAATCGCGCTTAAGCGGAATTGACGCGGCTCGACAGGGGCTATGGTCTTTCGCTTCGATAAATGATCAGAGTTCATCCCACCACTTCGACGTTTTTTGCGTAGGACATTTAAGTTTGCGCTGTAAAAGGCTAAGTTTGCGCTGCTTTTCCCATTGGCGTTTTCTCTTTTCCCGCCCAAGGGAAACGCGGCAAAAACAAGGCAATAATTCTCTAACGACGGACTATGCCCCTGCTCTAGGCAATATTTAGTTGCCTTGGGCACGCTTTCTAACGCGGCAAGGATATCTTGAGGCAGCCTCGCTTTAGTCTCGAGTATAAACTCTTCGGGTATCTCTTTATAGAAGGCTTCAGCGATAGGACAAGCAATCGCGGCTAACGTATCCGCGTCGAAGCGTAGATGAAGGCATAGCCTAAGGCAGTCCTCGAAGGAATCGCTATGGAGGAAGCACCAAAGCGCTTGGGGTACGGTGACTTGGCAGATTTCTTCGCCATGGCCGAGTTCTTTCATCATGGCATCGTAATCCAGATTGAGGTCGTAACGCTTTGAAGCATAGTTACCAATCTCCTCGCGGGAGGCTCCATTGAAGGCCATGAAGATGGCGGTGGCGATGACCACCGCTCCTTTGATGCCTTCAGGATGGTTATGGGTAATCGCGGTCACTTCCGTCGCGAGTTCCTCAACTTCCTTTAAATCATTGGCGAAATAGGCGACGGAAGAGACCCGCATCGCCGAGCCGTTGCCAAAGGAGTTATAGGGTTTCGGATCGTCGTTATAAAGCCAGTGATAACGGAAATAGCCGCCATATCCGGCATCGGCATATTTCCGCGCCCAGGCTTGGACGACTTGCGTCGGAGACACGTTTTCCCCCGACGTCTTACGTTTGAGGTAATCCGCAACGGCAGCGGTGAGGACAGTATCGTCGGTGAAGCATGAGGATTCATGGATGCGGATCTCATGCTTTGGGGTTTTGGGTCCATGCTGGAATTCGTAGTAAGACCCATAGACGTCGCCGATCGCGGCGCCTAAGGTGCCATTATAAGAATGAAGGGAAATCATGGTTTTGTAGTTGGACATGGGAAAACCTCCTCGCGTTATATCTATATTAAGAGGATAACAAAATCGCGTTTTTCGCAATAACAAGAAAGCTTAAATGAACTAAAATTGCGCAAAATTCACGGCAAAAAGCCGTTATTTTCCGTTTTATCCATAATTTGCGGAGATAGCTGATTACCCTTGAACGATCCGTTTCGCGATGATTTCATCCGCCGGGCACCACTGCTCCTCAAGCAGCGATTCCTTAGGGATGAAGGCTTCTTCACCATGGATCTCTGGATTCACTTCCAGCCTTCCTCCGATCACGTGGCAACGAAAGACATCCATGTCGAGATGGAACTCCGGATAGTCATATTGAACGTTGATGAAGAAGCCATCGACGGCGATGTCGGTATCGAGTTCCTCCTTGATTTCCCTAACGATCGCCTCTTCCGGGGTCTCCCCCGCTTCGATTTTGCCACCGGGGAATTCCCATCTTCCTTTGAGGAATCCATAGGCGCGTTTTGCGGCGAAAATGCAGCCGTCTTTCTCTATATATGCTGCGACGACTCGTAATGTCTTCATTCTTGTAACCAGTTATCGAGGACCATGCTCTTCCGGGACTCATAATCCTTTTCGGATAGGGCTCCACTTTCGTAGAGGGTTTTGAGCTGAAGCAGTTTCTCTTGAATGCGTTTCATGTCGGGACCCGCCATCTTATAGCCCTCCCCTTTGGTGGCAATCACCACCCCATCAAGAGTAGGTAGCCCGATTTCTTTCGTCAAGTATTCATAGACGCCGTCATAATTGCCATGGTAATTCACGTCTAAAGGATCATCGCTTCCATAAGGAACATAGATCACCATGCCTTGCCTTGCGCGGGTCAAGTTGACGCGGTAGGCGTTGCGAATCCAGCGCGCCTTCTCTTCCGCGGTGGAGTTGCGGAATTTACTTTCTAACGCGCGGTCCCATACCTGGCGGGGACGACGGTAATGGAGGACATATTGGATGAAGTCGCCCTCCTCATAACGGAAATCCGCGCCCCAATAGACCAAGGCCCAATCGATCTCGAGGCCCTGAATATTGAATTCGCTCGCGGCGAAGGAGAGAGAATTGGAGGAAGAGGGGTCATCTGCCCCGCTTTTGAGAAACCAATCGGGCCAAGTGAAGAACCTTCCAGGGACGTCGATGCCGTTAGAAACAGAGTCTTTGGCGGCGCTAGAGGCGATCATGCCGATGCGCTGCGAGCCGACTTTCTTATCGCGGAGCCAGCGCTTGGCGGTTTCTAAATCACGGGTGACATAGATCGGGTATTTGCCTTGGATGTCGGGCAAAGCTTCCTTCGCGCCGGTCCCATGTCCGTCGACGAGGTCGTTGACGAAGGAGCTGACTTTTTCCGCGCGGAAGGAACGCACGGACACTTTGAGGTGTAGGCCCGGCACTTCTTTTGATCCCGGGAAGGAAGAGATCGCGAGCTTTTCCGCCTCATCGGTAACGCTGCTGCCGAAAAGGAAGGGCGAATAGAACGCCTCCCAATCGTGATAACGGTCCAAGATGGCGTGGAACCAGCCAAAGACCCCGGTTTCGCCATTATGGATGTCTTGTCCTAAGCCGACGAGGCAGACGATGACGGCCCAATCTTTGTGACGGTCCATGAAGCGGATGGCAAGTTCCGCCTCGGAGGCATTCGGTAAGGTGGTTTCGTCGCCTTTCTTGCGTTCCAAGTAGAAGTTATCCACTTTTTCCTTGTTCCAGACGCGCTGGGCTTCGTCGAAGATGAGGATTTTCTCGTAGGGAGTTTCGGGGGAATTGAGGTAATGGTTACGGAATTCGTAGGCGTCTTGGATGAGGGCGCTGGCTTCCCTTCTTCCTTCCGCTTTGGATTTGACGCGTTCGGCTTCAAGCCAAGCTTTGGCCAAAGCTTCCTGCAAGACATCGACCAGCGGGCCATTGCCTGAGATATATACCGAGTAGAGGTCATCTTTGATGTCGCTATGCTGCGCGGCGATATCTAAGCCCACAAGCGTCTTACCCGCCCCAGGCACGCCGGTGACGAAGCAAAGGCACTTCTTCTTTTCGCGTTTTGCGTATTCGATGACTTCGTTCACCGAGGCCACGCACGAGTCGATGCCTTCTTGCCCGGCCTCGCTATGGGCGATCGAGGAGACGGGGACCGAGTTAAAGGCGTCCACCGCCGCTTCGACGATGCTTGGGCTTGGGTGGTATTCGGAATAGAACCAGCGGTTGAAGTCGAAATCGTCGTCGCAGCCATAAGCTTTATCAATACGTTCGATGATCTGGCCAAGTTTCTTGTCGTTGGTCTTCTGCAAGCCGATGGTTTTGCTGCCGTCTTCATAAGGATTAAAGAAGGAGTCATTCTCCTCGGTGGCGATGAGGACAGGGCAAATATACATGTCCTGGCTCATCTTGTGGAAACTGCGCAAGCGAAGAGCGTAATCGAGGGCTTGCTCGATGCTTTCGGGAGCGTATTTCTGCCCTACCTTGAATTCGAGGGAATAAACGACGTTACGGAGCAGCAAAACCACGTCGATGCGCTTGGCCATGCGGACGATGTTGTATTCAAAAACGACATAGCCTTTCGCGCCGAGTTCCTTAAGCCTTGCTTGCAGGCAGCGGATCTCCTCGCGCCAGGCATATTTTTGCTCCTCTAGATGAAGGTCTTCCATCGGCGTCGCGCGGAGCAGGCGGTCGAGGATGTCCCCGCCTTTGGTGAGCAAAAACGCTTCGATGGTGTCGCAATAATAGGCGATGCCGTTAAGGATTGCCCCAGTTCCTAATGGGGCTTGTTTTTCAACCTGGATCATAACTCACATTAGCTTAGCAGCTAACCCTGGGGCGATCAAAAAGAATTGCGGAGGCGCCTAGGAAAATTCTTCGGTTCCTTGTCTTGCCCATTAGGCGAATGTTAAAAAGGGGCTGTTCGAAAACTCATGAAATAAAATGAGCAAAAAGGACAGCCCTTTTTGTTGTGATTTCTTGTTGGGAGTTAACGAACAATCTTAGATTGTTCGAAAACCTATTTGCCTATGTTTTCCTTCATTTTGGCATTTAGCTTCCGCCCCTTTTTGGCGAGCCGTTTCCAGCTGGGCTTTTTGAATGCCTCCGGTTCTAGGTTATCCGGCGCGACCCAAAACCTATTCGGTTTCCCCGTTTCGTAATAGCGGAAC
>JAFVCC010000050.1 GCA_017479485.1 Bacilli bacterium | reverse complement strand
GGTATAGACGGTAACTTTGCAGGTCGCGCTGGTCGTGCCGCTTTCTGTTTCGGCGGTCGCGGTGATCGTGGCTTCGCCATTAGAAACGCCTTTGACGCGGCCATTTGAATCCACGGTCGCGATGGTCGGCTCAGAGGAAGCAAAGGTCACATTCTTCTGGTTGGTATTCGCGGGGAGATAACTGACCGAAAGGGAAAAAGAGGAGCCTTTTGCTAGGGATTTCTCGGTATTATTGAGCGAAATGGAAGTTGGATATATCGGAACAAGCTCACCGATTTCAAAGGTGATTTTATAGACTTGGACGCGTTTCTTTGCCGCGGCGAACAAAGAGAAGGAGGCCGTGTCGAGTAGGCCGATATCGTAGGCATATTCGTCGCGTTCGTTAATGGTTTGTTTAAATGCGTCGTTTCCGATGTTCACCGTGAGGGTCGGGTTTTCGTCATTGCCATAAGCCTCCGCATCGATGATCATGCGGCGAATAGATAAGGAGGAGGCAAGGTTAAAGGTGAGGGTTCCCGCTTTCTTGCTCATCGCCAAGCGGATGCCCGCAGTTTCTTTGCCTAAGCCATAGACATTTTCCGGGGCAAAGGAGGAGACTTCGATTCCAGAAGCGGTAAATAGTTTCGCCGAAGAAGTAACCGCGGTGTTATCGGCCCCCTTATAAGTGAAGTCGATCGTCGCATCGCCAACGGGAACATCCGTCGGTGCGGAGGAGCTCGAAGAAGAGCTGCTCGACGCAGAGGTTTCCGAACTCGAGGTGGAACTCGACGGCGTCGATGCCTCCGAACTGGAATCCTCAGGAGTTGAGTCTGCGGGAGTAGAAGGAACTAGAGGGGTGGTGTCACCACTTGTTTCCGAGGAACCTTGTGATGGAGAAGAGGGGTTGGAACTAGAAGCACTTTGTCCACCGGCAGCGCAAGAAAGCAGCATCATGGTGGATAAGGCGAGCAACCAGGATTTTTTCATAGTCATAGCGTCCTCCTTTAAGGAGCCCTTAATCATAAGGGCCACGCGTCAGTTTAGAAAGCACTTCTTCCTAAGAAGAACGGATACGCTAACAATTGGTGAAAAATATCAATGTATCTCGAACAGAAAATGACATGTTTCTTTTAGCGGTTGCCACAATTTTCCTCGTAATCGCTCGCTTCGTCACGTCATTAGAAACCAAGGTTTTCACCTGACCACACCATGTACCTGTTCATTTTGCTCACTAAATTCAATTCGAAAAAAGTCAGAACCCGTTTATACACGGATGCGGTGCACCGCCGCTACGGAATGCATTCGCTTTATAATTGATCTTTTTTTCTCTGCCCGCTTCGTACTTTCCCTCATTTATGGTGCGTCGAAATATCCTCGTGCCCTTCCATAGGGTAAAATAGCCCCACAATGAAACAAAACCTTGTCGCGATATTGATGCTTACTCCCCTGCTTCTCTCTTGCTGGGGCAGTGTTTCCTCGGCATCTTCCGAGGCCTCTTTGATCACTTCTTCTGCGGAGTCTTCAGTTTCCCAACCTTCCCTACCTTCTTCCACCGCGTCATCAATTTCTTCTTCCAACGAATCTGCGCTTCCATCTTCAAGCAGTGAAGTAATTTCCTCTAGTTCTCCTTCCATTTCATCTTCTTCTGTTGAAAAGACCGATGGCGTATATCAGTTTTACTGCGTTAATGATTTCCATGGCAGCGTTCTCGAATATGAGGAGGGCAACCGTTATGAAGCGGGAATCGCAAAGTATTTTGGCGAGCTAAAACGCCTTAAAGCAGAAGATCCCGAGCATACGATCATCCTCTCCGCTGGAGACATGTTCCAAGGATCATTTGAAAGCAATTCCAACTGGGGATTCCTGGTCACAGATTGCATGAACGCGACCGGTTTCGATGCGATGACCGTCGGCAACCATGAATTCGATTATGGCCCAACGCGGCTACTTAATGCGGTCGAAAGAGCGGAGTTCCCCGTTTTAGGCGCGAACGTCATGCGTTATCAAGACGGTCGAGCGACCAACGATCCTTGGAGCGAGAAAATCATCCCCTCCGCCATCATTGAACGCGGCGGCAACAAAATCGGGATCGTCGGCGTCATTGGAGAAGGTCAAACCACCTCCGTCTCCTCCCAGCTCGTTCAAGACATCATCTTCCCAAGCCCAGCGAAATTCGCGATTTCCGAAGCAATAAGGCTACGCCAAGAAGAAGGTTGTTCTCTTGTCGTCGCAGTAGTTCACGATGATATGTCAAACGTCCGCGCCGATTTTTCTGAAAAGGAGTACTTTGACGGTGTCTTCTGTGGTCATTCCCATAAGCCAAATAACGATGTCATCGGCGGCGTTCCCTTCGTACAAAGCTATAGCAATTCCCGCGCGATTTCCCATTTTGAAATTACCATTAAAGATAACGCCTCGTACTGCTCTGAGCACAACATCCTTTGGTCGAAATATAATTGGGAGGAGGATGCGGATATCGCGGAAATCCGAGATTCCTATATCCTTCAAGAAGACTTCGAGGCTCGCGCGACCGCGGTTGCCGGCACAATCGAAGGCAGACTAACCCAAAGCGAAGGCGTGCCCAACCTCTGCGCAAAAGCGATCTATGAGAAGTACTCCGTCAAGCATCCGGAGATTCAATGCGCGATCGTGAACTCCCAACGTGCTTCGCTAAGCGGAACCATCGACTATTCGGACATCTATAAAGCGACGCCATTTTTAAACCACGTTGTCATCGCGAAGGTTCTTGGCAGCGAAATCAAAAGCGAAGTCGGCTATTCTGGCGTCTGCAATTTCCATGCGGACCATGAGACCTTAGATTCGTCCAGTTATTATTACGTGGCTT
>JAFVCC010000049.1 GCA_017479485.1 Bacilli bacterium | reverse complement strand
CTAGGCAGGGAGCAAGATGACATCGCTCCTTTGCCTCGAACGACCATCGATTCTTTATAAGAGAGCATATGCCCAAAGGAATACGCGTCATAGGAAAGGAGAATTTGTTCACTATTTTTTGCCCAAATAGATAACCATATTTTAGCCAATTTTATCATTTATTGGCTTGTATATGGCTTTTCTAATAGGGATTGGTTACCATAAGGCCATGGCAGCAACACTAACGAAAAAGCAATTGTCGAAAGCGATCCAAATGGAGGCTGGAAAGCCCATAAACGACTCCTCTTTCTTCGCTCGTCTCAGGAAGAAGACGGAATCGGGTGAACTCGTACGCATCGGAAAAGGCGTGTATGCGAAATCCGACCTTCCGGTATTCGATTACGAGCTCTTTTCGCTTTCGGCAAAGGATGTTCACGTCTTTTTGATGGGAGAGTGCCTCGGAAGGATCGAGTTCGCCGTCTATGAGGTCACGGTACTCAACCGTTTCCTCAATCATCTCATCGCCGGCAGCACAACCATCGTCGACGTGCCTAAGGAGTTTTGCGAGAACATCTTCTACGCGCTTCAGGACCGCGGATTCCGAAATGTCCTCCTAAACCCAACCGAGGACGAGAACTACCGCTACAACCATAACGACGGGGAGACCATCATCGTCAAAGGGACTTCCTCGAGATCGCCCATCGATAGGAAAATGGGCAAAGTACTCCTTGAAAAGCTCCTCGTCGACATCGTTTCCGACAAAAGACTTCGCTACTTCTTTGAGGGGGCGGAGACCGGTCCCTCCGTCGAGGAGATCGTCACGAGCTATTCGTTGGACTACGCCAAGGTCCGCACCTACGCCAAAAGGCGGGGGTGCTATGAGAAGCTTCTCCAATACATCCCCGAGGAGGTCCGGAGGAAATACCTATGATCGATAAGAGAGCCTACACCGACGAGAACATCCAAAGGATCGTCGGGATGAAGCTCAACCCCAACAACGCCTACCTTCCCGCGGCGAAGATCATGCTCTTATGCGCTTGCATTAAGAAGAACATCAATCCATTCGACCTTTCTATCGAAAAACAAGCCCTCTTTGAAGAGCTGCCATATATGATGGTCAATCGGCTAGCCAAGCAAATGCCCCAAGCCTTTGACCTGGCCGCGACCGCGGTTGCCATCTACAACGGCTTCGAGCAATGAAACCCCATGCAGAATAACGCCTTCAAAAAAGAATTCTATTCCGTCGATGGCGGCGTTCTTTCCCTTCGCCTCATCGAAAAGGTAGAAGGCAGCGAGAACGAACTCCCCTTCTATTGGTGGTCCATCGTGGAAAACGAGAGCGGCGCTACCGTCGGGAAGATCAGCCTTCGCCTCGGCCATAACTACCATTCCTACTGGAACGGCAACGTCGGTTATGAGGTCGATGAGCCTTATCGTGGCCATCATTACGCCGCCATTGCTTTGAAGATGATCCTTCCTTTGGCCCAGGCTCATGGCATGGATCATCTCATTATTTCTTGTGATGAGGACAACGCCGCTTCGTACAAGACCATCGAACGTTGCGGCGGCCACCTTCTTGAAATCTCATATCCGCCCAAAGATTGGATTTATTACAGGCCCGGCCTTCCTCCGAAACGAATCTATCGAATCGAGCTTTGATTTCTGGAAGGCCGACCTCTCTTGCTTGGTTTTGAAGCAACAAGTGAGTATTTTCGTCTACCCAAATAAAAGCGTTTTTAAAGTGGGCGATAAATGGGGCATGTTTCAAAAAGTACGACGGTATCGGACTGTTTTCTTGCATGGTTCACGATGCGGGTCGCCTTACAAATCCGAATCGCCTAACATTTTTTGGATTCGCGTCGATAGTTCATCCAAATCCTTTGGGACGTTATAGGTTTCATCCAAATAACGATTCAAAAGGAACATTTCGTAGTCTTCGAGACGGAATGCCTTATTTGATTCGAAGTCCCCGTATTTGGAGGCAAGCCTGCCTAGCGGCATCGCCTGAGACAAAATCAGGGCCGGGACGGTTTCCTCCACCGCGGCTTTGACGATGCGATCCATGGGATCCTTTTTTAGGTTGCCCAGGCACCAGGCATGGGATGGGCTTGTGAAATGGAAGTAGACGCTACAATCGGAGGCGATGTTGAGGGTGATGTCTTTTTCGTTATGGGGAAGGAAGCGCTCCTTGCTGCTTTTAAGAGTTTGGCACCACTCCCTCTCGGCGCGGATTCCCCCGTAATCCAGGTAATAGGGAATCAATTCTTCCGGAATGGCTTCTTTCTCGATGCGGATATCATAAAGCTTGGCGTTATTGCCGTCGCAGCTCCCCTCGTGGACGAAGATCTCTTTTACCCCCATGCCTTCCCCCACTTTGATTTGGGGAAGGATCTCCTCCTTGTTCTCCATGTTGATGAAGAACTGCCAGCGAGGCGTTATGCCCTGCTTTAATAAGATTCTCGTCGCCTCCAGTAGCTCTTGGTATGCGCCCTTGCGCCCTACGTATTTATCGGTCGTCATTTCGCCTCCGAAGAAGGTCAGCTGGACTTTCTTCGTCCCGACTTCCTTGAGGAAGGCCACATAGTCAGGGTCGCGGACAATGCGGTAGAAAGAGGCCAGCTCGAAGCGTTCTGGCTTCATCGAGGAAAGGGCGCAGTCCTTTTCCCACCGCGCGCGGTAATCGGGGCAAAAATCCGGCTCCCTAAGCCAGGAATAGAAGGTCAGGTCCTTGAAATAAGGCCGAAAGAGCGAGACGATCCATTCCGCATCCTCATCGCTCAGGGTTCGGTTTGGCAAGTCCCCGAGCCAGCAATGGAGGCAGCGGTTGGGGCATCCATGCATATCCACGACGAGGTTCGCCCGCCTTGGGATTACTCGTTGCTTTTGGACGAGCATCTCAAGCCCCAAGGCATCGCAAATGCGCTCAAGCATCCCAAGGGTTGGGGAAACCACGCCCGTCTCGATCCTGGCGATGGAAGGCTGGGGCAGCCCTAGCATTGCAGCAAGCTCCGTCTGGGTGATTCCCTTCTTCTTTCTTTCCCTTTTGATCTGCTCGATGAGGCTCGTGGATGGATATCTCATGTTAACTTCCTTTCCTTAGCAACAAAGCAATGACGTCACCATCCTCCACCCGGCCAATGCCGAAAACGCGCTTGCCCGCATGGTTGAATGAGGCGCCGATATGGTAGCATTCCTTCTCATCCAAAATCAGGTAGCGGTCATGGAAGGCGTCGTCGCATTTCACGTCTATTGGCCCGTATTGGCGGGAAAAAGCCCGAACGTCTTGGCTACTTAAGGCCGCGCGCGGCCCATGACAGATTTTAATGCGTACCCCGTCTTTCCGCTTCGCGCAGTATCGTAACGCCTCCCGGTCGCAATAAGGATGATGAGCAAAATGGAGCTATCGGCCTTCTCAAAGAGGGAACTAAGGAAATCGTAGGCGTCGAACCACTGCCCATCGAAGAAAGTCATCTGCTTGGGGAACGACTTTTCGTCGACGTAGGAAAAAAGCGCGTCGAATTTCCTCGCCGTCTCGTTTTCAAAGGAGATCTGACGGCTCTGCAGTTCGGCGACTCTCTTGATGATGTCGCCGTTTTCGAGGATGAAACGCTTCATCGAGACGAAGACGCGAGAAATCTCCACAGCCATCCTGTTCGCAACGCCCGAGCGGAGGACGCCGGCAAGGGCGATGATTCCTTGTTCCGTATAGACGTAGGGAAGCTTGGTTTTTCCACCTGGCCCGAATGAAGTTGCAAATTGTGACTTCAAGCATCCAAATTCTTCCGTGGTCAATTGAAAGCAAAAATCCTCAGGAAAACGATCAGGATTACGTTTCATCTGCTGATTCAGCCGCTTCACATCCACTTGAAAAAGGCTGGCGATGTCGCTGTCGATCATCACCTGGACGCCGCGGATCGTGAAGATGCGGTCCGCGATGCCTTTCTCGGTTTCCGCTAAGGGAAGAAGCTTGTTTTTAGGTTTTAATTCATCCATGCGTAAATTATATCTTTTGAATTATATTCTATCAATATATCAACGTTACCGATGAGGTCGTCGTTTTCGAGGATGAAGCGCCGCATCGAGACGAAGACGCGGGGAATCTCCACCGCCATTTTGTCCGCTAGGCCGGAGCGCAATACCCCGGCAAGGGCGATGATTCCCTGCTCGGTAAAAACGTAAGGGAGATATTTGCGATCGCGCGTTCTTTCCGTAAAGGTAGCAATTTGCGACCTTAAGCGATCTCGTTCTTCTTTGGTATGCAGTAATCCGGAAGCAGAAGTCTACGGGGAAACGACCTTGGTTCCTTTCGTTTGCATCGTGATCGCAAATTGCAACCTCAAGATTTCTTCTTCTGTAAGTTGGAAGCAGAAATCCATTGGAAAACGATCCGGGTTCCGCTTCATCTGCCGATTCAACATCTTTACCTCCACTTGAAAAAGGCTGGCGATGTCGCTGTCGAGCATCACCTGGACGCCGCGGATCGTGAAGATGCGATCCGCGATGCCTTCCTCGGTTTCCGCTAAGGGAAGAAGCTTGTTTTTAGGCTCTAATTCATCCATACATCAATTATTTATTCCATTTACTGCGGGATGAGAAACACCCCAGCAAGGGCGATGATCCCCTGCTCGGTAAAAACGTAAGGGAGATATTTGCGATCGCGCGTTCTTTCCGTAAAGGTAACAATTTGTGACCTTAAGCGATCTCGTTCTTCTTTGGTAATCCGCAAGCAGAAGTCTACGGGGAAACACGACCTTGGTTCCTTTCGTTTGCATCGTGATCGCAATTTGCGACCTCAAGATTTCTTCTTCTGTAAGTTGGAAGCAGAAATCCATTGGAAAACGGTCCGGGTTCCGCTTCATTGCAACATCTATCGGAGTGTTTTGGAGTATTTCATCGGAGTGTTTTGGATCGTTACTACGCGAAGCACGAAAGGTCAGAATCGTTCTCCTGCAATCAATTGGTACGCCTCATGCATGAAGAGAAAGGAAGGGGGTGACGGCGATGAAGAGCAAACCCCCTATTCTCTTCTTACTCGATCCGACACGCTTCGCTTCTGCAGACGTCTCCTTCATGAGCGAAAGGAAAGGCGACTTCGCAAGGTACGTCCCCAAGCGAAAGGACTTGCTACACCTACGGATTCCGGTCACGACTTTAATCAAGCCATCATTTCGCCTCGCGATGAGATCGTTAAGATACCGTTCGCGATGAACAACCATAAGCGAATTTCCTCCAAATGGATACTTTTCGCTGATGGTTATACATTCGTTGCCCTAGGAAGAAAGACGTGCGACGCGGATCAACAAAGTATAATGAGACCAGGAGAGGAAAGAATTTCCAGACAGCGTTTGGAAAATGTTGGGGGAAAGCCGATAGAAACGAACATAGGTATAAAGGCTGGATTTGTCGAATCCGCTTCCGAACCTTTCGGTCAAAAACGCCGATAGCTTCTTGATCATCGACTTCTCGTAATCGTTGGCTCTCGTCGAGAGGATCTCCTCGTCGATGCGCTTGCCGATGAGATGGTTTCGTCGCAATAGTGCGATATTGATAGAACGCACCGCAAAGAAAAGTGCTGATTTGAGATAATAATCTCATATCAAAACAGTAGTTTCTTAATGGAGCGCGAAGCGGAAAAGGGGATGGAAAAGTCCTCCATTCTGCAATTTCCGAGGCCATCGACGGAAAGGTCCCGGATTCCGTCGAAAAGACAAAATATGGGGTCAAATACAAATTCGGTACTAAAATCAAGGGCAAAGACGGAGCCTACCACGAAGCCAACGTAGTCGTTGTCGTCCAAAAAGATCGCGGAAAGACAACGTGGAGGCTCATCACGGTCACGCCCGGAAAGAAGGACAAATAAGATGAATGAACTCGATTGCGTGAAACTAGTCAAGCCCTTTGGGGATCTCCCGCTGGGCACCAAAGGGGTGGTCGTGTTGAAATACAACGACGAAGACGTCGAAGTGGAATTCTTCGATGGCAACGACCAAACCATTGACGTTTATACTGTTCCGACCGATTGCCTCGAAGTGACCTGGAAGGCAAAATAGTCCCTAGCGTTATAAGAAAGCCGTCATCCGCATTTAATGTGGCTGGCGGCTTTTATAGAATGTGCCTGAGTGCTCTCTGGATGCAACGCATCGCGAAGTTGCGCATCATCACATGGAGCTTGACGCTATACCATTCTTCTTCGGTTTCTTCTTTCTTTTAGTTACTCCAATACGCACTAGGCTCGATGGGTAACGCCTCGTTGCCCATCACGTAAAAATCCAGATACAACACTTTCGCCAAACGCCTGATAGTCTTGAGTGGTTGAACAGTCTCCTCTGGTAATTCGCCAAACGTTATTTTCCGAAAAGCGCTTTTGATCAGTCTTTTCAGGCTGAAATACGCCTTTATCGTGCACCACCTAAGCCACCACAGAAAAACCGTCAATGAAAAATACACTAATGCGCTCAGCGACAAATTAGTTCCAGGATACCGCGAGGCGCTTGCCGCTTCTCGCGCAGTCCGTCAGATAGAGGTTGATCAGCGTCTGATACGGTATGCCGGTTTCCTTCGCCTGCTCCTTGAAATAGGCGATCGCATCCTCGGAGAGCTTAATCGTCACCTGCTTCTTGAGTTGCTTGGCGTAGGGGTTCTTCTTCCCTTTGCTGAAATCGTATTCTTCCCTCATGTTCCTTTCCTCACCTTCTGTAATGGCTCGCTTCGTTCCTTGTGGCTTTCCTGGCCGAGACGATCCGAATGGCGCCCTCGTTGTCCCTGTAGCAATCTCAGACGACGAGGATCCTCGCGTTGGCGCTCCAGCCGAGGATGAGGAAGCGGTCCTCGGTCTCGGAATTGTCTGGATCCGAGATGACCAAGGCGGTATCGTCATAGAATACTGTCTTGGCCTCCTCGAAGCTCACGCCATGCTTGCTCAGGTTGGACTTGGCCTTTCTCTCATCCTAGTCGAAATATAAACATTTCATACTTACTTTATAATTATATTCAATTCTTTTTCGAAGTTGATTGCATAATCCGTGTTCACGCTTTTTTCGTCGTGCTTCAGACTGGTGCAAACGCGAGAAAAATGGCGGCTTAAACTTTTCGTCCACCAAAATTTATGCGTTTTTTAATGGGCAATTAATGGGGCAGGTTTCGAAAAAAAGTCCGACGGTATCGGACTAATTTTGTGCATGGATCGCGATGCGGGCGTGAGAATCCCTTATTTCCCAGTCATGTTCATGGTTACGGCCACCATGATCTCCTTTTCCTCTGGCTTGCTCTCGGCGATGAGGATCGTTAAAGCGGCCAAGCCATCATTGGCGATCGCCATGCGTCCATCCGCTTTCACGAGCATGCCGTTCTTATGGAGGAAGGCGAGGTAAAGCAAGGCGGCGATGCGCTTGTTCCCGTCGGCGAAGACGTGGTCCTTCACGAGGAAATAGAGGAGGTTCGCCGCCTTCTCCTCGATGCTTGGGTAGACCTCCTCGCCGAAGACGTATTGAGCGATCTGGTCGAGGATGCCCTTGAGGGCCCCTTTCTCCTTCTCCCTGCCAAAGAGGTCGCCGCGCTGGTTGAACGAGGTTTTGCGGATGAGCTCGAAGCATTCCCGCTCATCCAAATAGATGACCTTCTTGTCGCTTTTCTTGGGCTTGGCGAGGCATTGGTGGTCGTAGTCGTCAAGCATGTTGAGGGCCGAGGTGAAGCGGTCCAATACGGCGATGACCTCATCGGAATCGGCGCCCGCCCCTTCCGCGTAATGGGTGAGCAAAGCCCGTTGGACCTCAACGGTCCGGTTCAAGGCGGAAAGCCGTTTCTCATTGAGAGCATATCCCTCGACGAGGTATTGTTTAAGCACCGTGTTCGCCCAGCGGCGGAAAACCAAGCCTCGTCTGGACTTTACTCGGTATCCGACGGCGATGATGGCGTCGAGATCATAAATCCGGATGGTACGTCTCACCTGACGTCCCCCTTCCAAACGAACTACCGAGGAATCCTCGTAAGTTGATGTTTCAAGTTCCCCTTCCCGATAGATGTTGCGAAGATGAAGGCTTACGGTATCGACATTTACGCCGAATAACTCCGCCATCTCGGCTTGGGTGATCCAGACGGTCTCTTTCTCCGCGTCCACGCGGACGTCCAAGGACAAGCCGTCCTCGGTGAAGGCGATCAATTGGTAGTTCTTTTCGTTCATGGTTTGGCTCCTATTCTTTTCTTTAATTCTGCTTTAAGCCCTTTTAAATCCGGGCTCGTGAGGATGGGGATGAGGGCTTGGATTTCCTCGATGGGAAGGTCCCACCACTGGGTCTCCTCCAATAGTTCAATCAGCTCCTCGTCGAACCGCTTCCGGACGACCTTCGCGGGATTCCCCACCGCGACGACGTAGGGAGGAATGTCGCTCCCCACCACCGCGCCTTTGCCGATGATGGTCCCATCCCCGATATGGACGCCAGGGAGGATCACCGCGCCCTCTCCGATCCAGACGTCGTTGCCGATGACCGTGTCGCCCTTTAGGGGCAAGTTCTCTTTGGCTGGGCTTTCCATCTCCCAGCCGCGGAAAATGTAGAACGGGAAGGTCGTGGCCGCGTTCATCTGGTGGTTGGCCCCGTTCATCACGAATTCGACGTTGGCCCCGATCTGGCAGAACTTGCCGATGATGAGCTTATCGCCGATGAAGTCATAATGGTGGGTGACGCGGGATTCGAAGTTGTTCCCCGAATAATAGGTGAAGTCGCCCACGATGATGTTGGGGTTCCTCACGGTGGGCTTGACGTTGACTAAGCCCTGGTAATCGCGCATCGGGTAGACGCGGCTAGGGTCTGGGGCGGAGATTTCCTTTACCCTCTTGTCGAGTTCCTCGATTCCCTCGGGGTCGAGGTCGAGGTATTCGCTGGCGTTGACCTTGTATTCGCGGATCAAGACAAGGATCTTCTCGTAGCTCATCTCCGCACTGCCGTCCTCGATGTGGGAGATCATCGATTTGTTCGCGTAGCCTAGACTCTCCGCGAATTGTTGTTGGTTCAGTCCTTTGCTCTTTCGAAGCTCCCTGATTTTCCTTCCGAATTCCTTGCCCATAAAAGTTCTCTCCAATTACACATATTATACTTTTAGGTTTAACGACGAACAACATAGCGAGGTCCGAAGAATATGGTTTTTCCTTGTGACTTGAGCTCGCCGACCTCCTCGTTGGTAGCGGCTTCTCCATAGCGTTTTTAATTCCTTTAACCCCGGGTTATAAATGGACTTGCAGAGAATTCGCGACGCGATATAGATATAATGCAATCAAGCAAGGAGATCGTAATCGTGAAGCAAGAGTTATTTATCGGTTTAACCGAAGAGCAAATCGCTAAGGTTAAGGCATGCAAGAACCAAGAAGAAATTTTGGCTGTGGCTAAAAAGGAAGGCATAGAGCTCACTGAAGAGCAACTCGCAGCCGTTAATGGAGGTTGCGGAACCTCGACCGTAGTCCCTTGCCCTAGGTGCAAATCGACGAATGTCTATTATTGCGGACAGAACCTATGGTACGAAAAAGAGTATAAATGTAACGAGTGCGATTATCGGTTTTGGAGGGAATAACGATAAATAGAAAAAGAAGAATCGTTACAAGGCTTAACCGAAGAACAACGAGAAGCTGCTTCTGGCGGAGCGTTTACTTATTGGAGCATATCTCGTGATCGCGTTGTCCGTTTTGGACATGAATAATCAAAATAGGGCCGGCGAACCGTCGGCCCTATTATTGCCTTATCTGTTGATCTCGACGAGGTCGTCGAGGAGTTTCTTGACGTCGTCGTCGCTGTAGGTGTCGTCGAGGACGACGCTCGCCCAAGGCTCCTTGGATTTGGGGAAGGCGCTGTCGCGGACCGCGGGGTGCTCTAAGCGGAGCGCCTCCACGTAATCGGAGTTGGCCTTGATGAGGAGCATCATCGCCCCGCCGGTCTGATAGACGTAGGCGAAGCACCGCTTCTTCCCGTCCTCCCCCACGACGTAATGGGTGTCCGCCAAAGGCAGTCCGGTGACCGTGGCGTTGCCCCTGGCGTTAAGCTCGACTCCATCCCCATATTTGGAGAGGTATTCGCAGATGGCCTTCTTGTCGAAGGTGTGCCTTCCCTTGGAGGATCTGGCGAGGGCGAGGCTCTCGGACAGAGAGAGCGCATCGTCCTTGCCCAGCGCATGGGCGAAGCATCGGTCGAGGATGCGGCCGACCTCCTCCTCGGAATAGGTATCGTCCAAGGGTAGGCTGTACCACGCGTCCTTGGACTTCGGGAATGCGCTTGGATGGACGTTTTGGTGGCGTTCCATAAGCTCCTCGGCGAGACTTTCGTCCGCGTTGATGAGGAGCATCGGGGAGCCTTCGGTCTCATAGACGTAGACGAAGCACTTCCTCTTCGCACCGTCGACGGCGAAGTGGGTGTCCGCCAGCGGGAGCCCGGTCAAAGTCCGATTCTCACGGCGGTTGATCTCGACGCTGCCTTCATGCCTCTTTTCAAGATAAGAGGCGCAGAATTCCTTGCCCAGGGATGATCCGTGCCCTTTGCTCTCGCGGGCGATGGCCATGGCCTGTTGGAGGCTGAGGCGTTTTTGCTCTTCGGCGGCTTTCTTGGCCTCTTCGGCCTTCCGTGCTTCTTCCGCGGCTTTCTTGGCCTCCGCTGCTTTGCGGGCCTCCTCGGCCTTTCTTGCTTCTTCCGCGGCTTTCTTGGCCTCTTCTGCTTTCTTGGCCTCTGCAGCTTTCTTGGCCTCTTCAGCCTTCTTGGCCTCTTCGGCTTTCTTGGTCTCCGCCTCTATGCGCGCTTTTTCGGCTGCTTTGCGGGCCTCTTCGGCTTCCGCCTCCTGGCGTGCCTTCTCTTCGGAAGCGGGCTTCGCGGCGGGCTCGACCGCCTTCCTGCCCTTGCGGACTTTCAGGAAGAGGACGACGTCAGCGGCCAATATAAGCGCCAAGACGACGCCCAAAACGATCATCGCGGCAATCGCGCCGTTTGAGGCGGCGGACAATGCCACGAGGAAGGGGACGAACAGGGCGGAGCACTTGGCCGTGGAGAGCCCGCCGTTTCCTTTTTCGCCTTTGCGCAGCTTCAGGATCAGATAGACGAGGAATCCAAGGGCAGCGAGGGTCAGCACGGAGAGGATGACGATCCCCGCGACCATGCCGCCGGGGACGCCGCTGATGGCTTCCTGATAGGCGGCTTCGGCGGAGGTGAGCATATTGAGCTTATCCGTACCGACGAGGGTCTTTTGTTCCTCGGTGAGAGCATCGTATGCGGCTCTTGCGGCCTCGATCTTGGCCTTGCTTTGATCGTCTCCTTTGACTTCGCCGATCGAATCGATCAGGTCTTTCACTTCCGCGGCGGCGAGGTTGTTCTCGGCGGCGACGAGCTTTTGAAGGGTCTCCGGCGAGATTTTCCCTTTTTGCGCTTCGCTTAAAGCCTCATAGGCTTCGCGAGCCGCTTCGATGGCTTGACGGTCGGAGGAAGTGACTTTGTTTCCTTCTGGGAGGGTATTGATGGCTTCGCCGACTTCCAAGGCCGCGATGGCATTGAGCGCGTCGTCGAGCTTGGCTTTTTGCGAGGCATCGACTTCGCTCTTCTCTTGTTCGCTTAAGGCATCGAACGCCTCTTTGGCCGCCAAGACCGCTTCTTTATCCTCTAAGGACAGATCGTCGTCGGAAGGAAGCGCGGTGATCAAGGCATTGGCCGAAGCGACCGACAAAGCGGATTCAGCGGCGATAAGCTTCTCGACGAGGTCGGGGTCGACTTTGGCTTGCTCGTCAGCGGAGAGGGCGTCGTAGGATGCTCTGGCCGCCTCGATGGCTTCGCGGTTGGATGTGGTGATTTCGCCTACTGAAGGAAGATCGGCGATGGCTTTGTCGACTTCGAGGACCGCGATGACGCTCAGCGCATCGCTAAGCTTGTCTTTCTGCTCTTGGCTGATTTGGGCCTTTTCTTGCTCGCTCAAAGCATCATAAGCCGCTTTGACCGCTTCGACGGCTTCTTTGTCATCGAGGGTCACCGCATCGCTGGCGGGAGGCTATCGATCTTATTGGAGCAATCGAGGACGCGGATCACGGATTCGGCGGCTTCGAGCTTGGTGACGAGGTCGGGGTCGACGTTGGCCTTCTCGTCGTCGGAGAGGGCATCATAAGCTTTTCGGGCCGCTTCGACGGCCGCTTTGTCTTCGAGTTTTACGTTCTCGGCGGAAGGAAGGTTGTTCAATTTCGTGACGGCTTCCCCGACGACGAGGACGGAGAGGGCGTTTTCGGCATCGCGGAGTTTGTCAAGGAGGTCGGGGTCGACTTTGGCTTTCTCCGCCTCGGTGAGGTCGTCATAGGCTTTTCTGGCCGCTTCGATGGCTTCTTGATGGGAAAGGGTGACTCCTTCTGCGCTAGGGAGTTTGTTGATCTTATCGGAGCAATCGAGGACGCGGATCACGGATTCGACCGCTTCGAGTCTTTCGACGAGTCCGGATTCAACCTTCGCTTTCTCCGCGTCGGTGAGGTCGTCATAGGCGGTTCTGGCCGCTTCGACGACGCCTTTATCGCCAAGCGTCAAGGATTCTGGATTGGGGAGATTGGTGATTTTTGTCACCGTGTCCTCGACCTTAAGCTCGGAAAGCTTGGCTTCCACCGCTTCGAGCTTGTCGAAGAGGTCGGAGTTGATCTCGCCCTTCTCCTCTTCGGTGAGGTCGTCATAAGCTTTTCTGGCCGCCTCGATGGCCCCTTTATTCGAAAGGACGACGTCTTCCTTGGCGGGAAGCTTGCTGATCCTATCGGTGCAAACCAGGACCCGCATCTTGGATTCGACCTTCTCAAAACCGGTGAGGAGCTCAGGGTCGATCTTGCCCTTTTGGTAATCGGTCAAGGCATTGTAGGCCGCCCTGGCCTTCTCGACGGCGCTTTTATTGCTTAATTGGATCGCCTCCAGCCCAGGGAGCGCCTTCATCATCTTGGTGACGGCGTCCGCCTTCTGGATGTCGTTGATTTCGGCTTCTGCCTTAGTCAGTTTGGAAAGGACGTCGGCAGCGACTTTGGTCTTCTGATAATCGGTCAAGGCATTGTAGGAAGCGCGGGCCGAATTCACGCTTGCCTTGTCGCTGAGGGTGAGATCGCCGACTTCGGGCAGTTTATTGATGGCGTCAATGACGGCATTGGCTTTGGCGGTGTCGCCCAATTCCTGATAAGCCTTTTCAGCATCGATGATGATCTGCTCATCGATTTTTTTCTTTTCGCTGCCGCGAAGCTTATCGTAATTCTCGCGTGCGCTCTTAATGGCTTTTCCGCATTCGTCGGTATAGGTCACCTCCCCGATCCCGTTGATGAGGGCGAGGACCTGCTCGGCGGTGACGTCATAGATTACGTAGCTATTTTGGGCGATGGGGCCCGTGACTTCGCCGTCGATGGTGACGGTGCCGCAGCTTGCTTGGTTGCCAGGGCCGATGCAATGAGTCGTTTGTGCCCCCTTGGTCGCGGTAAGCGAACCGACGGTGCTTGCGATGGTGATGCTGCCGCAGTTGGCGCTTTGGCCGCCCCCGATGCCGGCGGCGCCACGGCCGCCGATGGCGACGATGTTGCCATGGTTGATGACGATGTTTCCGCAAGCGACGGTCCATCCGCCGCCGATGCCGGCGCCGGTATTGTGGCCTTGGGCCTCGAGGGAACCATCGCCTTCGATGGTGAGGGTCTTATTCTGGGGAACGAAAACGCCGGGGTAATGCGACGAAAATCCCTTGACGAAGTTCTTGCCTTCGAGCGTGAGGGTGCCATCGCCCTCTAAGGAAATGCCAGCCCAATTGTAGGCCCCGTCGGAGACGCTCTTGATGGTGACGTCTTTTAGCGTGACGTTGGCGTCAGCGGCAACGGTGATCTTGTAGTTCCCGCTGAGGGTGCCCGTGAGCGTTTGCCCATCGAGCGCCTTGTAGTTGCCTTTAAGGGTGGAGAGGTCGACGATGGGATTGAGTTCCCACTTCGCCCAGAACTCCAAATCTTCTTTGGAATCGGCGCTGATCTCCGTTATGGGGTCACCCGTAAAGTCTTTGTTATTGTACCAACCCTTAAAAGTATAGAAATCTTTGGTGACGTTCGTGGGAAGGGTCGTGACTTCGCCCTCTTTATAGCGGGTAAGATCGCCTTCTTGGATGGTTCCGCCGTCGGTATTGAAGGTAATCAAATGGAAAGTCGGAAAGGCGAACGTGTCGTCCTTGACGCCTTCAGCATAGACTGTTCCGAGGACGGTAACCGTGCCGAATCTGGCTTTAAGGTCGTTTGAGCCGGAATAGCCGGCGCCGATGGAGCAAGGCGCTATGTGCCCCCAGTTATCCTTACCGCCTTTCTTCGCCACCACCTCGTCGACCGTGTCGGTGATGGTGATGTCGCCGACTTTGGAGTTGCCTTCTCCGCCGGAGCCGATGCCGGCGGCAAGGATTCCGCCCTGGGCGATTACGGTCCCGCCGGTGATCGTGATGTCTCCGCCGTATTCCTGATAGTGTTTTCCGATGCCGATGCCCGCGGCTTTATCCCCGCCGGTTGCCCTTACGGTGCCTCCGGTGATCGTGATGTTTCCGCAATAATTGGTTTCCCCGCAGCCGATGCCCGGGGAGTAGTTGCCTCCGTACGCGGTGATGTCTCCGCCTTCGATGGTGATGTTACCCACGGGAGCCTTATTGTAGCCGCCGCCAATTGCGGCGTGGCTTTGGCCTGCCCGAGCGACGATCGTGCCTCCCTTGATGGTCACGTTGCCGCCGGTCTTTTTACTGCTGGCGCCAATGGCGTTGCCGCTGCTGGTTACGTTAAGCGAACCATCGCCGTCGATCGTAACCGTCTTGTTTTCGGGGACGAAAATGCCCGCCCGATAAGTACGATTGCTCTTAATGGTGTTCGCGCCTTTCAAAATGATGTTGGCATCGCCCAGCAAAGTGATGCCATCCCAGTCATAACTGGAATCATTGATCGTGGTGATCGATGCGTCTTGCAAGGTGACGGTCGCTCCTTCGGCGATGGAAACCTTATAATGCTTGTCCGAGGTGAGCGTGCCCGTCAAAATGTCGCCATCCAGCGCCACGTAATGGTTGGTGAGGGTGGAGAGGTCTACCGTTACAGGCCCATCTTCGGCGTAAACGGCCGCAGCTTTTGGCGATAGCCCAATCAACGCCGATAGCGATAGCGCACCGAAGAAAAGCGTCTTCAACATGAATCTTTGTTTCTTTTTCATCGTATTCCTCCTTCTTAGCGTTTCATTGAGAAATATTTTTTCAAAAAATATTCTATCAATCGGCATCGTTCAAGATAAAACAGCTCAAATTATACTTTTGCACATTCAAAGTAAAGTTTTTTGGCGGGTGCGGCGGGATTCCGTTTGGCGAATCGATCGTGCGTAGAAGAGGAGCATCAGGCTTTGGCGAACTATGGAGAGTGGCGCCTTTGCGTTCACGAGCACGCCGCGGGAATCTTTTCACCACATTTTAAAGCCCAATTCTTGGCCTTCCAAATTATATAGAGGAAGAGTTCTTTCGATCGTTTTCAATTCAGCATACGATACTTACTAAAAACTAGGAATTTTGGATTTTTAGTAAGAAAGCAAATCATCCAACGTTTGAATTGACCCACTATTCGTATGGTGTGATTTAAATGGGCATCGAAGGCTGAGTGATGTCAAAGATTCTTCGGCGCACCGCCATTGTTTCTCTATATTGCGTTGTGAACTCGCATGCTTTTTGATAATGTGTTTTTACAAAGAAGGAAGGCACATATGGACGCAAAATTATTCGAAGGTCTAACCGAAGAGCAGATCGCCAAAGTCAAAGATTGCAAAAATACCGAGGAATTGCTGAAGCTCGCCAAAGAAGAGGGCGTCGAACTGTCCGAAGAGCAGCTCGAAGCCGTTTCTGGCGGCGGCGCATGCTCCGACACACTGAAATGCGTAACATGTGGATCAACAAATCTCAAGCTTGAATACACCCGCGTCGGGCCAGTGTTTAAAGACACTTACTACACATGCAACGATTGCCATCAGCAGTTCTACAGGAGAGGCAAGAAGTAAATAAACGCATCCGCTTCCGATGTAGTCTTTCTCCTAAATCATTTTAGGAGGAAACGAGAGAGGCTTCATTCTCGTTTTAAATACTTTAGGGAAGGGATATCAGGGGATTTGGGTAATGCCCTCATCCCTTTTTTTGACGGAAAGGGAACAACGAAATAGTCTCTTGCTCATTGCTTCTAGTCCGCGAAGACATCCCCATTCATATCCGCGTTCTATGGTGCATCGAACTTCGAATAGCAACCAAGCGAAGGGTAATAGATGGCGCAAAACTAAAGGTTTACTTCAATCCACTTCAATGAAACTTCATTACTTCAATCTAAGGTTCAATAGACGTTAAACAAAACTAAATAATTCTGATATTATCGAGATTTTTAACTAATGTTTAGAGCAAGAACAGCATTGAATCGAGTCGTCTTTCTTTCGGCATGTCGCATCGAAAAACGCCGATTTACTTCAATGAGCTTCAATAAAACTTCAATGACTTCAATAAACGGGGAACACTTTGGATTTATTGGTAAAGTAAACCACGCTGCGCGCCCTTTTCCCCGCGATGAGATAGCCCTCTTCAACCAACGGTCCAAGAATGGACTCCTTCGCGTAGCTCGAGACTTTAAATCCGCAATAGTCCGCGATTTCCTTGATTGAGCGCGGCGATACAAAACAATAGGAAAGAATCTTCATCTCGCGCTCAGCTTTCGGAAGTCCTTCGACGCGGATGTTTGGGCATGGGTTTTCCTCCCCGATCACGCCTCCAGGGAATAGAAGGTTGGGCAAGGTGAGGCGGAAACTAGACTCGTCGCTATCGACGAAAGGCAGCAGATTCTCGCTTTGATTGGCGTATTCGGCGCTGATTTTGTCAAAACCGCTCCCCTGCTGTTCCATTTCCAAGCACAAAGCGAAAACCTCGCAGATGACGTCGTTACGGCGGGCGGGGGCAATATCGGCGATGTTTTTCTCGTGACGGATGTGCCTCGCTTGGAAAAGCTTACCGGGCGAGGTGATCTCCAAACGATCGGGATATAATTCGACCTGGATTTGGGTGCCGCTAAGAAAATAGTTTCGATGGACGATGGCATTGACGATGGCTTCGTGAACCGCCAAGGGAGGAAAAGGAACCACCTCGACTCTTCCCCGAGACGTCTTTTCAAATCCATAATCCGCGCGCGAGGCGACATAGTCTTCCGCCGCTTTCATGCCGGAGAGCAAGTCCCCGACGAAGGTTTCCGTTTGATAGAGGAGGTTTCCGCCCTTGCTGATGTTCGGGTATTTGATCATGTCGATGCGCGTGATGGCAAGGTTACAATCGTCGCGGAAGAGCAACGCGCCTTGCGACAGGAATCCCTCCTCGTCCATAAAGTGTTTCGAAATCAACGCCTTGCGGGTCAGTTTTCGTTTGGTTTTCTCTTCGTAATGGGCGTAAAGACGCGTGAAGTCTTCCTCATGGAACACTTCTTTCGTCATTCGGGAGTCATAAGAAACGTTTTCGCTGGAGAGGACCATCTCCGCGATGGCCTCGTAGTTAGCGGGAGAATTCTTGCCAAAATCGCGGACATAGGCGGTCGAGGTTCCGCGGTAGGTTAACAGCACCGGCTTTTGTTTAGAGGGGGAAACGCGGAATAGAAGCAAGTAACGGATGGGCATCCCTCCAATGGGGATGGGCTCGACGACGAAACGAATCTTCGGAGATAGGCGCGCCTCGGTCTCCTTTTGCGCGAGCAAGGCCACTTCGTCCGCCTCTTCGTGGCTCAACGATTCCACCACATGGGTCTTGTTGTTGACGCCGACGGCGATAATGCCCCCATTGCCATTGGCGAACGCGGCGAAGGATTTCAGCCAGGAAATCTCCTTAAGCTCCCCTTTTTCGTTTTTCCCCGAATCCAAGGTTCCCTTGAATTCAACCTCATAGTTTTCCAAATTAATATTGGGCAGGATTTCTTCGATCAACATAGTTAACCTCCATGCAAATCATAGCATTTACTTCAATCAACTTCAATGAAACTTCATTACTTCAATCTAAGGATTACCAGTCGTGAAGAAAAGCCAAAATATCTCGTTTTAATCGTGGTTTTTTACGGTATCCACAAGCATCAATAATAGGAAAGAAAACGTTCTTTCCGCAGGTAATTCCCACCGAAAAACGTCGCTTTACTTCAATTAACTTCAATAAAACTTCAATCCACTTCAATAAGACTTCAATGACTTCAATATAGAGTGAAGCGCAGAGCAAAAAGGAAAAGATCCCCTAGGGCGAGATTGCCGTTCGCGCCTCCATTCCTCACCCATTAAGCGCCTTGTGGTACAATTAGGATTACGTTAGACCCCTACTTCATTTCTTAATGAACCTAGGCTCCTTCATCATAATGGAGCCCATAAAAAACTCGCGCGCCCGCGCATTATATAAAGAGGAGGAACCCCAAGATGCCCCAAACGAAGAATAACCCCGAAAAAGAAGAAGCCGTCATCTTCTACCGCCTGATTGACATCGATACGAAAATGCCCCTAACCTCCACGATGAAGAAAGAAGAGATCCGCGCCTTAGTCGACGAATATACCCGCGATTATAACGTGGCGGTCGAAACCTTCTGCCCTTCCTACTTCGAAGACGAGGAACTTGGCATCGTCCCCTTCCTCTTTCACTATAGCGCGACCCCATATCGCGCCTAAAAGAGACTCTGATCAGCTATCGATTTGCTTTGGCGCGTCGCAACGCTGCGGCGCGCTTTTGCATAGCAGGAAGAAGGGGATGAGCGTCAAGATCCATTCGCCATTGATGAGCCCGAGGTAATAGGCGTATTCGTTGCCTTGGAGAAGAAGGATGAAGAAATATGTAAGCAAGAATACAAGAACGGTCAAAAGGTTCGACCATAAGGCGAAATAATCGCCGTTAAAGTAATAGAATGCGCTGCTTCCATAACGCCGCGCGAAGAATAAACGCAAGAAATATTGCCCATAGAGCAAAAGCACCGAGATGATCGCGGTGGGAAGGACGCTAGAAGGGAACCAGAAGCTCACGTAGATGTTCTGCGCCACGTCGATGAAAAGGAGGTGGGCGTTACTTAAGATGACGCTTAAGCCTAGAAGCGACAAAGGGAGCAAAGAAAGGCAACGCCATAAAACCAATGTCCACCGTTTCTTGCCTTCCAAGAACTTGGGGGTGAAAGCGAGGAAGAAATGGACGAGGACGAGCAAGGCCACCACCTGGAAGACGCTGCCGGGGACGAAGCCATAGATCAGTTCGGAGAAGTCGTAGTCCCAGGCGTTCGTCACCGCGATTAAGGCCGTCTCCATGCCCGCGAGGAAGAAGAAGGCCAAAAAGCTTTTTACCGCTTTGGAAAGAATCTTCCCGCCATCGCTAGAGCTGCGACAAACGAGCCACAGCCATAAAAACGGGGCGATGCGGAAGGAGGTTTGCAAGAAGGAAAGGAAGGCTTCGTTATGGAATAGAGGCGGTAGCCCTACCCCCACTTTGCCAAGGAAAGAAACGGCAAGAAGCAAAAGCGAGGAGACAAAGAGGAAACGCGTGAGGAATTCAAGCGCGAAATCCGGCAAAACGAAGGGAGCGTGGAAGTCTTTGGGGAGTTCCCTACGGGCTTTTGGCGATGGAATTTCCGCTTGGCGCGGATGGAAACGCGATAACGCGGAGAAGGAAAGGAAGCCAAGTCCGACGAATAGGCCGAGCAAGCCAAGGAATAGCAGCGATAATCCCGCAGTTTGGGTGAAGAAAGCGACGCTTCTTCCTTTTTCGCGGTCGGGAAGGAAGTCGTGGAGGAACGTTGGGGCGTTTTCGCAATATTCCGCCAAGATCTCGTCGAAGTAATATACCGCGTCGCTTAGGCCATAATTTAAGAGCATTAAGATCTTTTCCTCGTCGAAGTCGCCCTCCCCTTTGACGCGGACCTGATAGTTTTGTAGTTCCGTCACCTCTTCCCCATAGTAGAGGGCTTCGCAGGAGATGACGTTGCCATAGGTCACGCTGCCGAAATTGAAATAGCAGCGATTGGAGGCGCTAAGCAAATCCCCGCCAAAGCGGTATTCGAGGCGGGTCGAGCCAATTTCGGGCTGTTCGAGGAAGACGACGTTGACCGAGTAACGGCATTCCGAAAAATGGAGGAAGCTGCTCGCGTCATAGAATAGGATCGTGGCGGCACTTCCCGAAGGCGGTTCGAGGAAATGGTAGCTCGCGTTGGTCGCGAGGTCCGTGCCGGTCTTTCCTTTGTCGCGTGCGGCATGATATAAGGAGGCGTAAGTGCTCCCATAGAAAGAGGAGTCGTTTTGGGTGGAGACGCCAAATAGGCCCGCCCCAATGGCGAGAATTAATGCCATCGTCGCGGAGAAGATACCAAAGCCCAAAACCCGCTTTTTCCTTGCAAAAGAGGGCTTTTTTTCGATTTCTATAGCTTCTGCGGGGTAGTCTTTTTCGCCGCAAAAATCGAGTTTTTCCGCGTAGAAGGACTCCAGTTTCGCAAGGTCTTTTCCTTTGGGGCGGAGGTAGCCTTTTTCATAAAGAAAAAGCGCGGCTGCCCCAACATGGGCTTGCTGGCTCACTTGTTTGCGGGAAAGTCCTTTATCAAGCCGTAAGCCAAGGAGCTGTTGATTAAAGGTATAGCCACTCATCCTGTAACGATTGTAAAATCTTTGACGATGAAAACAAGGAAGAGTGTCTTGCTCCTCCTCCCGCTTCTATGCCTGCCGAGCTGTGGCAAGACGGGGGAGATCGCATTCCATTCAAACGTCGAGGACCACGTGTTCCACACCCTCTATGACGATGGGATTTTTTCCTTAGACAACGCTTCCTTCCATAGCGAAATCGCCTTGCCCAGTTTCGCTAGCGCGATGGCCACCATCCGCAGCGACTGCGACTATGAGGACCGTAGTGGCTTCCTCTTGGAATTATGGAAAAAGGAAGGTTTCGACTCCTTCTACGTCAGCGATTCGTTCAGGCAGAAACCTTTGCTGGACACCATCGGCTACGCCTTCGCCCATAAGCAGATCGCCACTACCGATGGCCCCACCCATCTTTTCGCTATTGCCATCCGTAGCGGCACCTATGAGGCCGAATGGGCGAGCAACATCACCTTGGGGTTCGAAGGCGACGCGAAAGGGATGAGCGATAGCGCATCTATGGTCTATGACGGCCTACGCTCCTATTTGGAGCAAGAAGGCTACCAAGGGAGGAGCAAATTCTGGTTCAGCGGCTATTCGCGCGGCGCCAGCGTCGCCAATCTCCTCGCGGGCAAAGTGCTCGACGCGCTTGAGGAAAAGACGTTCGTCTCCGCCCTCGACGCGGATCAAGGCGACGTCTACGCCTATTGCTTCGAGACGATCGCCTGCGCGAATACCGAAGGGAAAGACGTCCATTCCTTCCGTTACCAAGGCGTGAAGAACATCCTCAATTTCAACGATCCCATGCCCCACATCATCCCCGAGAGATGGGGATTTTCGCGTTATGGGGAAGACCTCTATTACCCCGACCGCCTCACCGACATCCGCTTTTCCTTTGGGCTAAGGAAGACGCTCCTCTCTCATTACCGTTACGAAAGTGGCGGCCATAAATACACCCCCTACACCGTCGACGAATGGAAGTTCTTCGACGTCGGTGAGGAGACGGCGAAGGAAGATAACCTCCCCCGCGAAAGCCTGTTCCCTTCGATCGGGAGATTCGGGAGGCTGTTGGCCCAAGAGCTCGCCCGCGTCGCCACGCGCTACATCTATGCCGGCGCCATGGAACCGGGGATACGCGATTTAATCGCTACTTTCATGGGCTTAAATGAAAAGGTGGGTGGCGAAATCATCACCCCTTCGGCGTTATTGAACCTCCTCTCCTCCTACGTCTTCGTCCGCAACATCCTCATCGCGTTGCAGCATGGGGATGGGAATTCGTTCGTCTATGGCTTGACCTTCCTCCTCTATGAGATTTTCGAATCCTCGGGCAACGACTTCGCCGCCTTAAGGGAGCTTTGTGACGAGAATTACTGGCTTTTCGCGTTCATCGCCACGGTTTTCTCGAAGCGCCAGGACCTCGCGTTGCAGCTCTTTTTTCGCGATAACCTTACCAAATTCTTCCAAGCCCATTATACCGAGCTGAACTATTCCTATACCCGGAGCCTCGACAAGCGTCTCTATGGGAATAAGGTCGCTGAGCTAAACGACGGCAGCTATTACCTTTTCCGCGCGGAAAAAGCGGAGGAGATTTCCATAACCGAGCAGTGTTATGGCGAGGTTTTCTCTTACCGCGATGGCGTCATGAATAGCGATGCATTATCCGCGGAAAAACGCTGCGACGGCACCATCGATATCTACCTTCCCAAAAATGGGGTATATTCCTATCGGTGCAAATCAACCTCGGTTTCCTTAAGCGAAGTCGATGGGCAGGGAGAGACGCATCTTCTTTTGGAGAGCATGCCCCAATCCGGAGGCATCGCCGATTAACATGAATTACGTCGCACTCATCAATATCGTTTTTGCCATCATCAGCGCTCTTTTTGCCTTATATCTCATCCACTTCCTCTTCTATGCCCTCGTGGGACCCTTCCATAAAAACGTCTTCGCCCCGCAGGAAAAGAAACTCCGTTATGGCATCATCATCTCCTGCAAAGACGAGGAAAATGTCGTCGGCAGGGTCATTAAAAGCATCCGTGACGCCGATTACCCCCAAGATAAACTCGACATCTTCGTCATCGCCCACAATTGCTCCGACGCCACCGCGGAAGTCGCCGCTTCTATGGGCGCGAAGGTCATCGTGGATAACAACAAGGAAGAAAACACCCTCGGCCAAGCCTACCATTACGCCTTCCCGCGCATTGAAGACCGTCTCGGCTACGATGGCTTCATCTTCTTTAACGCGGATAACACCGTCGCTAAGGACTACTTCCTCAAAATGAACGACGCCTTTATCCATTATGGGTGCAGGTCCGCCATCACGAGCTTCCGTAGCGCGCTCAACATGAATCAGGGCGCGCTTCCTGCGACTTATGGGCTATATTTTGGCATCGACATGATGCTCGCTTTCCAAGGCAGGGAGACCTTTGGGGTCAATTCGAGGATGACGGGGTGCGGCTTTTTGATCCCGAGTTACCAGGTAAAGGACGGCTGGGACTACCAGTGCATCACCGAGGACCTCGAATATAGCGCAGCCATGGCCTTAAAAGGCGAGCAGATCCACTTCTGCCACGAAGCCGTCTTCTATGACGAGCAGCCGACGCGTCTAAAGACCATGTGGCACCAGCGCCTCCGCTGGTCCAAAGGCACCCACGTCGTCTCGAAGGCCTATTTCCTTCCCCTACTTAAGGCATTATTCCGCAAGGGGAGTCACCGCAAGGCCTCGATCTATGCTTCGCTTACCCTCCACTCAGAGGTCATCTTGGTGTCTTTATTCTTAGGCATCTTGCAGGTGCTTTTATTGCTTCTATCGCCCTTATTCGGGGTTTCCCTATATGACGCTTTCCTCTACTATGACGCGGATGCGGGCTTCTTGATGAACATGTTCGCCTCCTATCAAACAGGAGCCTTATTCACCTTAGCTAAAGGCGCGGTCACCTTCATCCTCACCGCGTGGTTCATCGGGATCGTCTCTTATGTCGCCGGATATGATAACTACAAGGAATTCAAGAAGTCGGCGATGTTCAATGGGTGGCTACTGCTCCCCTTCTTCCTCGCCTTACAATATCCCATCGACGTCAAGACGCTTTTCTCCAAGTCCATCGCCTGGGTCAAAATCGCCCATGGCGAGGGAAGAAATTGACGGTTATCTTCGAATCGCTCCCTTCCTATGGGCTACTTCTTTCCTTTTTTCTTTGAGGGAAGTAGGCCTACAAAGCATGGGCATGAGCTCACTTCGCACCGTGCGAAGTACCATGCGAAGTGATGCGAAGTAACGCGCGAAGTGATGCGAAGTAACG
>JAFVCC010000048.1 GCA_017479485.1 Bacilli bacterium | reverse complement strand
CCTTGCCTTGGAGCAACTCCTCGATGGTGCCTTCTTTGACGACGAGGTCGCGGAGCAAAGCGATGGGATGTTCGGTTACCTTGGCCCTTCCTTCATCGATTTCTACGACGCTGAAGGTACGTTTCGCGGAGGCCTCCTTGACGTGGTATTTGAGCAATGCCCCTGCGTAACGGGCATTATGGCTAACAAACTGCGCTTTATGGATGTGGCCTAAGGCGAGGTAAGTGAAGGAGCCAAAAAGACCGACATCGATCGTTTCCGTGCCGCCGACGCTGCCGAGCGCGTCGACGTCCAAGGCGGTCTCTGAACCAGAGCTTTCCACCTTGGAGCCCAAGGGCAAGATGGATTGATGGGTTACCAAGACGTTGTTTTGCGCTGGATCGATGGCCATTTTCTCCACCATGATGGACATGGCCTCTTCGAAAGTCTTGGCCTCGGTGCCAAAGGCGCGGTTGACATCGCTGGGACGGAAGTAGGGCAAAAGATAGAAGCGCGTTCCTTTGATTTCAATCGGGGCCAATGCGTCTTCAACCTTGGTTACGATATAGACCTGGTTTCGCTTCAAAATGCTCGAAGCGACATGGAGGCGTTCCGTGGAATCGTGGTTGCCCGAGATCATGAGCAGCGGTTTATCTAACGCAAAGAACGAATTGAGCATCCAATCATAGAAATCCATCGCTTCGGCGGTAGGGGCGTTGGAATCATAGATGTCGCCGGAAATGACGATGGCGTCAAATGATTCGGTTTTCGCTAAAGCAAAAGCCTGCTCCAAGACGAAGCGCTGATCTTCATAAAGGGGATATTCGTTGAGTTTTTTGCCTATATGCAAATCGGCGAGATGGAGAAATTTCATACTCTACCTCCCCAAGGTCGAACTTGATGGGGTTATTTTACCGCGAGGGAAGGGCGGTTTGCAGTAGGGCGGAAAGGAATTATTCCTTTGCGGGGCCATAGACCCCATATTCGCATCCGATGTTGCTCGCTTCAATTTCATCGATGAGCTTTTTGCCATGGTAGAGGGAAATGATGCCTTTGCCATTTCCGCCGTTCCACAGACGGTTATGGAGCTTCTTGCCGTTAGGTGCTTCGTAATTGATGAGGAGCATGTCTTTCTTTTCGCAGGTGAAGTCGACAACCATGCGGTTCCGCCAGGTCTTTTGCTCGACGTGCCAAAGGATCTGCGTCTCGGTCTCATGGCAATCGAACTTCGTGCGACAGAAGGTCCAGAATTTAGAGAAATTGAATTCGTAGCATTTCCCTTCGTAATAGACGGCGCTGAGGAGCTTCCGCTTCAAGGCGATGGGACCGACTTTCGGGCAGCCGCCACCGATATCAAAGACGGAGTTTTCAAGCCGTTTTCCGCTTTGACGGCTCACGAGATGATTGGAGGAGAGCCAAACCCAAGGCGAGGTGAAGTCCTTGCCCCAGTTCTTGTCCGCATATCCATAACAGTCTTCGGGGCGGACGAGATAACGCTCGCCATTAAGGAAAATCTCGCCCTCAAAGGCGCTTTTCATTCCCTCGGCGTGCCAGAACATTTCAAAGAGCTGCAAGGCGCGGAAGAGTTTTCCTGCGCCATAGCCAACGTTGAAGGGTATGAGCTTTTTGATTTTGAGGTTCCAGCGGATCTCCCCGCTATCGCACATATATTCCGGATGGGCTTTCGCTTCTCCTTCGCCGACGCTGACGCACCCCCTCGTGGAGGTCTCATCGAGATAACAATCCGCGGCTTCGACGGAGAATGGTGCCTTAGGGTGAAGGCGCACCTGATTCCACCCGAAGAAGCGGTGGAGTTGCCTCGCTCCGCTTCCCCAGCAGCCGACATTGACCATCAAATAGGAGGGGCGTGTGCCGTTTTCTTGGCTTTCTTTTTTCTGGCCGAAGATCGGCTCATCTCCGCCTAAAGCGGGATTGCAGAGGAAAAACTCGATGAAGAAAGGCTTCGCTTCTCCGCTTTTTTCGTTATAGGCGGTGAATGAATGCCACCACCAGTCATACCCCTTTTTGGCTTGGGCGCGGACGAGTTGGAATTCGTCGCGGGTGATATCGTGTTTTGAGAACATAGGCGTAATTTCCCTTCTTAGAAGGGTTATAGTCATCGCGAAACGGATTGCAACATTCGCAATGGAATCGTTATACGTTCGGGCATCAACTATATGCATAGGGCAAAAATGGCGATTTAGCCCAAGGAAAGAAGGGAAAACATGGTTTCACTCTAGAGAATCCCGATTTCTTGTGTATGATTTTCTCATCGGGCAAACGTGCCAAGAGTAGAACGTTCGCGTCAAGTGCTATGGGATGGGAGGTCGCCCATGGACGAAGGAAGGAAACTTCCGCGGTGGACGTTCGCAGCCGCTTGGATCACACCGCGTTGCCCCATATCTTTCACCTCCCCAAAGAACCAAAGGAGGTTTTCTTTATGGGGAATAATCGTGTTCGCCGCATTTGCCTTGATGGGGTACTCATCGGGCTCTTCTTGGTCCTTGGACTGCTCCGCATCCGCGTTGGCGGATTCTTGGAAATTGGTCTTGGGACGATCGTGCTGACTATCGCAGCCATTTCGATTTCGCCGTTAGACGCATTTATCATCGGTGCGGTGGGAGAGACGCTCAACCAGATTTTCTTCTCGGGGTATGGCATCACTCCGACGACGCCGTTATGGGTGTTGCCGGTGGCTTTACGCGGCTTGATCATTGGCATTATCGCCTGGCTTTATCGCCGTAAAGGGGATGACATCACTCGTCATAAGGTCCTTTATTTCGTGACCATCATGGGAACGGCTTTAGTCATCTCAGGGCTCGATACGGGATTGCTTTATCTCGATGGTCTGATTATGGGATATCCCGTCGCCTACACCTGGGCGCAGACGGGCATTCGTTTCTTGACGAGCCAAATCACTGCGACCCTTGTCGCGCTTCTAGCGTTGCCTGTGCATGGGGCCGTTGCGTTTCTGCTTCCAAATGAAAAGAGGGGGGACACCCCTCAAAAAGATTCGTAATCGGGCTATTCCTCACGCAGAATCTTTTGGATTCGGCCTACGAATAAAGTGTGGCCGCCGCTAGAGGCGTACCAGTTCTTGATGCGATCGTTATGGTAGACGTGGTCACTGTCGAATTTGGCGGTGGCCACTTTTTTGCATACGATGACCAGTTTGGCTTCTTTGAAGGCGGGGGTGCCATCGATTTCTAGTGGGGTAAAGACGCCTTCGTTATACTTATCGATGTCGCGGCTCGATTTGGCGACGTAATAGGCGTTGATTTCCTGCTGATGCTCGGTATCAAAGAAGCAAACGGAGAAAGTGTCCGCATGCTCAAAAACTTGTTCCGAGTAGCGGCTTTTATGAATGTAGACGGTCAGGGTCGGGTCCCCAAAGAGGATTCCAAGGGCGCCCCAGGCGATGGTTATGGCGGCGCGATGACCGTTTTCCCCAAGAGTCGGATCCATGGCCAAGGCGATGGCGCTTTCTTCAAACAACGCAAACGGATCTTTGTACTTCGTAATTTCTTCGAGGCCAACTTCTTTTAGCATATGCCCTCCTTTATTCCGCTTTCAGGTTGCGGTTCATTAACTGGGTTACGACTTCGGATGGCTTGCGCCCTTCGTAAAGGACTGCGTAGACGGCGTCGGTGATGGGGACTTCGATGCCTTTGCGTGCGGCGTGCTCGTGGATGGTCTTCGCGGCTAAGACGCCTTCGACCGTTTTCTTGTTCCTCGCGAGAACCTCGACTGCGTTGTTCTCTTGGCCGATTTCTAGACCGAGAGTGTAGTTGCGGGAGCGGTGGCTGGAGCACGTCAAGGTGAGATCTCCAACGCCGGTTAACCCTAAAAAGGTGGAGGGCCGCGCTCCTTCTTTTAGACCAAAGCGCGTGATTTCTGCTAGGCCACGAGTGATTAATGCAGCGCGGGTATTGTCATGGTATCCGAGGCCTTCCATGATGCCCGATGCGATTGCGATGATGTTTTTCATGCCTGCCCCGATTTCAGCCCCAACGACGTCGGTTTGAACATAGACGCGGAAGCATTCACTCGAGAAAAGACGCTGGACGAGCTTGGCATGTTCTTCGTTCTCACTGACCGCGCATACGGCGGTGAGGTCATCATGAATGACGTCATAGGCAAAGGAGGGCCCGACGAGGGATACGACGCCTTGGATGCGGTCTTGGAACGCTTTTTGGATCATTAAGGCGACGCCTTCCCCGGTTAACGGATCAAAGCCTTTGATGACGTTGATCAGCAATGGAGTGGTGTCACAGTATTCCTTGATTAATGCGGCGATTGCGTTGACGGCGCCGGAAGGGACGGCGAGAAGAAGGATATCGCGTTCATGAAGAGCTAACTTGGGGTCTAGTGTCGCCTTCAGGCTTAGGGGTAAAGCGACGTCGGGGAAGTATTTGCTATTTTGATGACGCGTATTGATGTCGTCGATTTCTGCTTCGACGTTGCCATAGAGGAGGATATCGTTATCTCCTTTTTTGCTTAGGGCATAGGCTAAGGCGGTTCCCCATGCTCCCGATCCAAGAATTGTGATGCGCATAAAGCCATTATAAAGGAGCGCGAAAAACGTGCACATCGAAGCGCACGTTTTTGCGAAAATCTTTTCAAATCTAGGCTATTTTTTGCGGTGTGCCGCCTTCCATTCCAGAATTTGGGCGAGGCGTGCGCTATATTTTGATTCGAAACCTTCTTGGGTCGGTCGGTAATAACGACGGTCTTTTAGATTCTCGGGAAGGCAATCCATCGCGGTGAGCTTGTCTTTAAAGTCATGGGCATATTGGTAGCCTTCGCCATAGCCGAGGTCCTTCATCAGGCTTGTCGGCGCGTTACGGATGTGCAAAGGAACGGGCTCGGCGATGTCTTTGTTCGCGTCTTTCGCCGCTTCCTCGTAGGCGACGTATGCCGCGTTGGATTTTGGGGCGAGGGAAAGGTAGATGACCGTCTCCGCTAAGATGACGTTGCATTCGGGCATGCCGATGTTCTTGCAGGCTTCAAATGCGCTCGTTGCTAAGGGCAGGGCATGGGTGTCGGCTAGGCCGACGTCTTCGCTTGAGAAACGGACTAAACGCCGCGCGATATAAAGTGGGTCTTCTCCGGCTTCGAGCATCCGCGAGAGCCAATATACCGCGGCGTCGGGGTCGCTATTGCGCATGGACTTATGCAATGCGGAGATGATGTCATATTTTTGGTCCCCGCCTTTATCGTAAAGGAGCGATTTCTTCGAGGTGATTTCCTCGACGTCCTCAATGGATACTTGAGGATGGCCATCTTCGTTTTGCTTGGCGTTAAGGACCGCCATTTCTAAGGTAGAAAGCGCCTTTCTTGCGTCGCCGTTGCTAATGACAGCGATCATGGACAAAGCGTTATCGTCGATTTCCACGTGATCGTTGCCAAAGCCCTCTGCGCTACTTAGGGCACGGCGAAGCAACGTGATAATGTCTTCTTTCTCAAGCCCGTGCAGCACAAAGACTTTGCAACGGGATAACAACGCGGCGTTGACCTCAAAGGAAGGGTTTTCTGTCGTCGCTCCAATTAAGATGATGGACCCCTTTTCTACGTAAGGAAGGAACGCGTCTTGCTGGGCTTTGTTGAAGCGGTGGATTTCGTCGACGAAAAGAATCGTTCTCGCTCCAACTGCCCGCGCTTGTTCGGCAAGCTCCATGACGGCTTTGATTTCCTTGATGCCGGAAGTGACGGCGGAAAAGTCCACGAATTTGGACTTGGTGCGCTTGGCGATGATGGAGGCTAATGTCGTTTTACCTACCCCGGGAGGTCCCCAAAAAATCATGGACCCAATCTTGTCTTCTTCGATGAGCCGGCGAAGGACCTTTCCTTCTCCAAGCAGGTGCTTTTGTCCTACAAATTCATCGAGGTCGCGAGGACGAAGACGGGAGGCTAAAGGCTGAAGTAATTCCGCTTCGTGCTGGAAAAGGTTCATCTGCTCCATAACTAGTCCTGATTAGCCTTCGCTTTTTCTTCGGCAATGCGCTCCGCTTCGAGGCGGTGATAACGTTCTTTTTCTTCGTACATCATGGCGTCGAGATTGTTCATAGGTACCGTCTATTATTATGCCCGCATATGGAAGAAAGGGTAGTTTCCAATACGACAAACTACCCTTGTTATGGAATAATTCTTATTTTCGATAGCTCTTATTTTTGTCCGTAATATGCGCTTGATCCGTGCTTCCTTTTGTGGTGTTTTTCCATCAAGTTGGGGTCGAGGGCAGGGGTCTTAGGGCAGATCGTTTCGGTGAGGTATGCCATCTTGGCAACCTCTTCTAACGTAACCGCGTTCTCTAACGCCTTTTCAACGCTTTCTCCCCAGGTGAAGACACCATGGGAGGGTAGCAGGATTGCGGGCACATCGAAAGGATCCCGGTTTTCAAGTGCTTCGACGATAACCTTCCCAGTATTGCCTTCATAGTCCTCCTCGATTTCCTTTTTGCTGAGAAGCCGAGCGCAGGGCACTTCACCATAGAAGGCGTCCGCATGGGTCGTTCCATAGGGTGGAATCGGCCGTTTTGCTTGGGCGAAGGCGGTGGCAAAGGTGCTATGGGTATGAATAATGCCACCAAGCTCTGGGTGAGCCTGATACATCTTTAAATGTGTGGGGCAATCCGAGGAGGGGCGTAGCGTTCCCTCAACGACATTCCCGGAAAGATCCACAATCACGATGTCTTCGAGCTTTAATTCATCATAGGGGACGCCACTAGGCTTGATCGCGACCAGTCTCTTTGTTGCGTCAAAAGCGGATGCGTTACCCCAAGTTAAGGTAACAAGACCACTGGTTTTCAACGACTTATTCGCGAGCAGGACTCTTTGTTTTAATTCTTCTAGCACGATAAGTTTTTCCCGACGAGTCCGACATAGGCTCCCGCATGGGCCTCCTTTGAATCTGGATGTGCATAAAGCCACTTGTTGCTCGCCCAAAGTAGCGGCTCCTTGGAGTCGCGGATCGGGTGTACGTTGGTTCCCTTGGGCAATCCGACGAGGACGCGGAACCCGGATCCATCGATGCCGCATGGGGCATAATGAAGGGTGGTCGCATAAATTTCCACGGCGACTCCAGCAGGGACGCGGAAGGCTTTCACCTTTGCCGTATCCAGCTTGCCATCGACAACTTCCTCGCGGCGGGCAAGCAGCAAGATGAAATCCTCGTTCGCCAGATTCAGTTCCGAATCGCGGTGAAATTCCAAACAATTGAGTTTTTGGTTATGACCGCTGCAAAATCCTAATTGCAGCGGCAAATCCCCGCTGAATTTATGAATGAGGTGCGCGAATGTGGACGTGGATTCAAGAGATGGCTCGCTCGGCACGTACATGGTCCCGTCTTCCGGGCAAGGGCAATGTGATAGGGCTTTGAGAAGTTCGCCCCATTCACCCGGGAACACTTCTCCATAGGGCTTAAATTCGGGGTCAAAGACAGAATGGATAACCATATTTACTCCTTAAACGGATTCTCGCTCGGATAGGGCAAGGAGGCGGGTTGGTTATAGCCGATTTTCTCTGCCCCAAGGTATTTGAAGACCTCGAACAAGGCCTTGCCATGGTGACCAAACGCGACTGCGCCGTGATGAGGGAAACCATTTTCAATCAGCACGTGGCGGTAGAACCGACCCATTTCCTTGATTGCAAAGACGCCGATGGATCCAAACGAATGCGTGGCGACGGGAAGGACTTCACCTTCTGCAGCGTAAGCATAGAGGTGGTTATCCGCGGTGGATTGAAGGCGGAAGAAGGTGATGTCTCCGTCTTTGATGTCTCCCTCAAGGGTGCCGTTAGTGACTTCAATCGGAAGGGAACGAGCCATGATCTTTTGATATTTCATGGTCGGGTGGCAGATAAGTTTGGAGCAGGTGTTGCCGCAGTGGAAACCCATGAAAGTATCGGAAAGGCGATAGGGGAACTTGGCTTCGATATCGGCGGCATAGAGTTCCTTTGGAACGGTGTTATTGATATCTAAGAGCGTCACTGCATCGCCCGAGACGCAATAGCCGATGTACTCACTGAGGCAGCCATAGATGTCGACTTCGCAGGAGACGGGGATGCCGCGTCCGGTGAGTCGCGAATTGACGTAGCAGGGGACAAAACCAAACATCGTCTGGAACGCGGGCCAGCATTTGCCCGCGATGGCGACGAATTCGCGGTAGCCGCGATGGCCGTCGATCCAATCGAGGAGAGTGAGTTCATACTGAGCGAGTTTGGGCAAAACCTGAGGTTTCTTGTTTCCTTCGCCGAGCTCTTTTTCCATGTCCGCGACGACGGAAGGGATGCGCGGATCGTTTTCGTGTTTTAAGAAGGACTCGTAGAGGTCGAGCTCGGAATTCTCTTCGATCTCGACGCCCATGTTATAAAGCTGCTTGATGGGGGCGTTGCAGGCGAGGAAGTTCATCGGGCGCGGGCCAAAAGAAATGATCTTCAGATGATTGAGACCGTAGATGGCGCGAGCGATCGGGAGGAAGTCGTGGATGAGCTTGGCACATTCCTCGGCGTCGCCGACGGGGTTTTCGGGGATGTAGGCGCGGATGTTGCGAAGCTTCAGGTTATAGGAAGCGTTGAGCATGCCGCAATAGGCGTCGCCGCGGTCGCTGCTTAAGACGCCGATGGATTCTTCGGCCGCAGCACAGAACATAATGGGCCCGTCAAAATGCTTCGCGAGCAGGGTTTCCGAGATTTCCGGCCCAAAGTTTCCAAGGTAGACGCAAAGAGCATTGCAACCGTTCTTTTTAATGTCTTCTAGAGCCTGGACCATGTGGATTTCCGATTCCACGATGCAGATGGGGCATTCATAGATGTCCGCCTTTTCATATGCCTTTGCATAGGCTTCAACCAACGCCTTGCGGCGGTTGACGGATAGGGATTCGGGGAAGCAATCGCGGCTAACCGCGACGATTCCGATTTTGATTTGAGGCAGGTTTTGCATGGTTTTTTCTCCTTTTTTAGTAGCGATATCGCTGAATGATTTCCATTAATGAAGGGATGTTTTCGAGGTATTTGTGATAGTAATCCTCGAAGTCTTTTTGTTGTTCCTCGTTCGAAGTGAACTCCTCTTCTTTGGAGGACGCGAAGACGTGGTCGAGGTAGTCTTCTAAGGATTCTCTTTCGCTCCGCTCGAGCGCATAAGAGGCAAGAAGCGCCATTCCATATGGTCCTCCTTCGGCGGAAGAGTAGAGGTTCGTCACGGGGACGCCAGTAGAGGCAGAGAGCATGCTCGCACCGACTCCACGGGTCTTGAAGAACCCCCCGTGACCAATGATGCGATCGATATAGACGCCTTGGCCACGAAGAAGGTCTAAGCCAATGCGAAGCGGGCATAGAAGCGAGTAGATGTTGGCTTTCATAGCATTGCTTAAGCTCATCTTGCTGTCGGGGGTGCGGAGCAAACTCGGGCGCCCTTCGTTGATGCCAAGCATCGGTTCGCCGGAAGCGGTGTTATATAGGAGCAGTCCGCCCGCGAGGGGGTCACTTTCTAGAGCGAGATTAAATAGACGCTCAAAGAGCTCCCCTTTGGAGGGTTCCTTGCCGCTTAACGCATACGATTCGGCGATGAGCTTTACCCATTGGTTGATTTCGCTCGTGCCGTTATTCACGTGAATCAAAGCCGCGATATTGCCGCTAGGGCCCGAGATGATGTCGATGCGCGGGTCGGGGTCGACGGGCTGGTCCGTAACTACCGTGAGGTTGCTGGAAGTGCCGATCGACGCGTTGCCGGTATGAACGCGAACGGAATGAGTCGCCACCATGCCCGTCCCCATATCGCCTTCGGGCGGGACGAGGCGGACGCCGGGGAGGAAGGTTCCGGTGGGGTCGAGGAATGCCGCGCCTTCTTTAGTGAGCGTTCCTGCATCTTCGCCTGCGAGCAGAGGCTCGGGAAGGATGTCTTTAATCTTCCACGGCACTTTACCCTCGATGAGCGAGTCAAATTTGTGAATCATCTGCTCATTCCAATAATTGGTTGAGGGATCGATGGGGAACATACCGCTAGCTTCTCCCACGCCAATGACTCGCTTTCCGCAAAGCCGATAATGAATGTAGCCCGCAAGCGTTGTCGCGTAGGCGATCTGCGGAACTTCGGGATCGCCTTTGCGCAAGGAGTGGTAAATGTGGGCAATGGACCAACGTTGGGGGATATTAAAGCCAAAAAGGGAACTCAGCTCTTTGGCCTCGACGCTGGTCATGGTGTTTCGCCATGTGCGGAATGGGGCGAGAACGTTTCCGTTTTGATCCAAGACGAGATAACCGTGCATCATGCCGGAGATGCCCATTGAGCCAACGGTTGTTAAATGTTGCCCGTGGCGTGAATGGAAATCTTCAAGAAGGCCTGAGAAAGCGGCATGCATTCCCTTTTCCACAAGATCCATGGAATAGGTCCAGACGCCGTTGACGAATTGGTTTTCCCACGCATATTCGCTGCTGGCGATCACTTCGTGGGCGGCGTTGATGACGACGGCTTTGATGCGGGTGGACCCGAATTCGAAGCCTAGAGATAGCGTATGTAAGTCAATCATATGCTTTAGTTTAGGTTCTCGCGCGCGAACTCACGTATGACAAAGCCCCTAAAGCAATAGGACAATCTTGCGATTTTGCGGTTATGGAGGAAAATAGGTCTGATGGCCGACGAGATTGAATATATTGCTTATCCTAAAATCAAACACGTAAAGCTTTTTCTCGACCGAGTCAAATACCGGAACAAGCATTTTCACCGCGATATCGAACTTGGGTTTTTGATGAAGGGAAAAGGCGTTTTCGAAACGGGGGAGGGGAATTTTGAACTCCAACCAGGGGACGCGATTTTGCTCCGTTCAAACGAATCCCATTCCATCTCGGGGGATGGGGATGGGATGCTCTGCCTCTTCATACAACTATCCACCCATTTCCTGCGCGATTATGTTCCATCGCTTCGCAACGAAGACTTCGAAACCTGCCTTCTAAGTCGCTATTTTGATGCCGAAAGTCTGAAAAACCTACTCAAAACGGCGTTATTTTGCGTGAAATCTTATATTGTGGGCGAGCCGCAATTTGAGTTTGACGTCTTATCTGGGCTCTCTGCAATCGCTGCTGAATTATTGCGCAAGGTGCCGCACCATAGCGTATCCGAAGGGGCAATCCGCAGGCAGCGGCAAAACGCGGAGCGGATGAACCGTATCATCGCGTCCATTGACGAGCATTATCTTGGCGCGGCGCGCCTTGAGGACATCGCGGAGAAGGAAGGCATCACCGCCACCCACTTATCCCACGTCTTTTCTTCCACCATGGGCATGAGCTTTCAAGATTATCTGAGCTTCCGGCGCTTAGAAGAAGCCGTGCGTTTGATTGGCCAAGGTAACATGACGCTGCTCGAGATTTCCTTTGCCGCGGGTTTCAGCGATCAGAAATACATGACAAAAATGTTCCGCAAACGATTTGGCTGTTCGCCAAAAGAATTTGCGGCCAATCCAAGGCTCTATGTTCCTGCGCCGAAGGGGAAATCCCCTTTGGAACACATTTATGGAGATGATGAAGCGCTTGACGCGATCGCTTCTTTTGAATGTGCTCTTACGTGCGCCCCTGTTCGTGTATAATTTAGATACTATCCCACCGAGGGTAAGATAGTTCGAGGCTGGCTTATTTCTTTAGCGATGAAAAAAAGGTAGCTAGTCCAAGAGATCGAGACCGGCTTATTTCTTGCATGATAAGCCGAAGGTCGTTGGTTCAAATCCAACCTCCGCCCCGCGCGGAGTAGCTCAGTGGTTAGAGCGTCGTAAGTTGGTCCATTCTCTACCCTCCCTTTTTTGGTTTTAGGGGGCATTTATGGATTACAAAACGAATCTGCTTTTCTCCAAGCGGCTACTGTATGTGCCGCATTTTCACGTCAACGACGACATTAAGCGCTGCGCCCAAGCGAATGGCTTTCTTTATGCCAACTGCGGCGTTTTGTTTTCCAACCCAGAATATGTTGACGATGAAGTGCTCCAAGCGGTTAAGGACATACTCGGTTTCAGCGTCCCGCCTTCTTTTTATGAAAATCCGCAAGATACGAAACTGTTTAGTTGTTCTGAGCTGCTCATCGAGCAGGCGATCTCTTATTTCTTTGCTTACGGGACCTCAATCGGCCGCATTGAGATCTTCGATAAAGAATTACCGGCCTATCCTGTAGGGGAAGAGCGCGTCGTCCGTAAGCTGACGATCATCGGCCCAGATCAGGTCGATGGCTATTTAAAAGAAGCAGCGATGGACTACTGCGCTTATAAACGCCCCTTCTCTATCGGAGAAGAGGCGATGTTCCTTCATTTGATTGAAGACGGCTATTTCACCCCCGATATGAAAATCTCCTGCCGCGATAATATTTTTGTTGCGTTACAGACATATCCTGAATTAGCGAAGTGCCTCACTCAGAAAGATATCGTGAAGCGTTCGATTGCTCTTTTCGGCGCGGATACGGAGTTCCGTCCCGACCCAGCCCGTAAAGAAGAATTTAAATCCGCGATGGAGCTTGCCGCCAAGTGCCCGTTAAGCAAGCGCCAGGCAAAGTACTACAACAAAATCCGAAAGTTTGTTTATGGCGTGAAGGGCAAGGAAACGAACGTGGATTCTCCTTACCGCGCCTTGGAACACTTTGCGAAACGGGGCGATGCGCTAGAGGCGGCGCGGCGAATTTCCGACAAAGGTTCCTTGCTGGAACGTAACCTCAAGTTCTTACTTTCCCGTTCCACCAATCACCAGGAAGCCCTTTCGATTTTGCGTATGCTTCCGGACAAGAACCCTACGGTTTTGATCCAACTCTATGCGTCTTTCCTCGGTGACAAGCCGGATGCGGCTCGCTTATTCTCGTTTATTGCAGACCGCAGGGTTGTCACTCATGTAGAGACTTCGGCGGAAATTCGATCCCGCAGAACCAATTTGTCGCCAACGATGTGCAAATTGGCCCGCAAGGAAATCAAGGAAAAAATTGCCTCTTATTACCGGGGGCAGCCTTCTCTTGGAAAAATCTATCTTTCGCCACAGATGTACCGCGTTGCAGTTCCCATTAACACCTCCGCGGGAGGAACGGGAATCGATGTCTATCCTGCGGGCACGCGAATTCCTTTTGATGGCAAATACATCCGCATCTTTTGCTATTGGAAAGACGTGCTCGACATCGATGCCAGCCTTGGCCTAGTTCGGGATTTGAGCATCGATGAGTCCTACCAACTCGCCCCATCCGAAATCCTGGATTGGCGCGTGATGCACCGGAAGCCTTTTGGCGGCGACGCTCTATGCTCTGGCGACTGCACGGGGTATGAAGGGGCGGAATACCAAGACCTTAACATCGAGGGGCTCTGCCAACGCGGCTTCCGTTACGCGATTGCTTGCATCAATGGCTATGGCGGCAAACTCAATGAAGGCGAAATCTATCAGGGCGTCCAAGTAAAGGACTGCATTGATACTGCTGCTTGGGATCCGAAGAACATCACGTTCAAGATGAATGTCTGTGGCAACTCCCGAGCCTTTACGGGCTTCGCCATCGACTTAGAACGAAAAGAAATCATCGTCATCAACCAAATCAATACCGGAGCTCAAGTGCTTGGTCGCACTCAGATCTTAACCGCAAAGAAATACTTGGATAAGCGGTGCATCGACATCAACATGGGCTTTATCCTGTCCTACATGGGCAAAGTGGTTGGAACGAAGGAAGAGGCCGATGTGGTCTTTGATGAGGAATACCAAAGCGACACTCAACTGGTTGTCCGGCCTTATGACATTGCTGCATTGATTCGTTACGTAAACCGCGACGAAAAATAAGAAAAGTAAGAAAATCACCGCGGATTTGCGGTGATTTTTTAGTTTGCTCTATGTCTGCGTTCAAGACCTGTCGTTTGGTAATAGAGGGCTTTTTCGTGGTACATCATTTCCTCGGCTGCCTTGACCGTTTCTGCGATACCTGTCTCCGGGCTCTCTTTATATGCATAGCCGATGGAAAGGGTGTAGGGCGTCTTGCTCATCTCGCTGCGGATGATGGAGATGATGTCTTCTAAGGAATGGTCCCTGGAGGAATAAGAGACCACCAAGAATTCATCTCCGCCCATGCGATAGGCGAATGCGCTGCGGCGGAGGATCGATTTCTCTAATGCGCGGGCGATGCTAATGATGGCTTTATCGCCCTCGGCATGCCCTTGGGTATCGTTAATCATCTTCAGCGAATTCATGTCGACGAGGACGACGCCGCGAATCTTTGCCTCAAGTTTCTTTGAATCGGAATAGTATGTTTTGCGGTCGAGCAGATTCGTTAAGCCGTCGCGGCGCGAGGCCTGCTGATAAATATGGACAACATAGAAGAGTACGGAGATGGCGATGGTGGTGTTGAGCAGGCTATCGGCGACTAATAAAGTCTCAAGGACGACCGCTAAGCCGATAAACGCAACACAGATCAAACTCGCAAGAGCATCGTAACGGCGCGGTCCCTTTAACGAGGCGAGGGAGATAAAAATCAGATATGCCATCATGGCGCCGGTGATGAAGTAGTTGGCAAAATAGAGGGTTCCGCGCTGGTGAACGAGCACTCCATCTTTTTCCTGATACCAGTAGATGAGGTGGCTGAGTTCTGGAACGTTGATGAATAAGCAAGACGTGTATAAGATGGCGTTCACAATAACGAGGCCAAGGGCAATATTCATTACGATGCGATTGTCAATCTGGATGCACATGAAGAAATAAAGGACGAGCGGGCGAATCATAAAGCCTAAAGCAAAGCACAGGGTGGCAAGGAACCTTAGGTTCGGGTAGTCCAAGCAGGCGATTTCAACGGCATAAAGAATGGAAAGAAGCACTGCCGAAGAAACGATAAGAATCGGCATGAGAACGATGCCGCGACGATTGCGGTAACCGCGGAGCACCATAAAGATGACGCCAAAAGAAAGGCAAAGCAGGAAGAAGTTTTTCAAAAAGTACTGCGCGAGCTGTTCCATTTCTTAGAATTGCGTTTCGGCTAATGTGGCATTTAACATCATAAAGACAACGTAATAAAAATGCACACAAAATGCGCCGATTTATGTCGATGCAACATAAACTGACTATATTTTGGGCATTCGGT
>JAFVCC010000047.1 GCA_017479485.1 Bacilli bacterium | reverse complement strand
CGAAGCGAGAAAGGGACAAGCTGGAATCCTACTTAGCGGAGAAAAAGAACTCCGCCTCGACCCGAACTTCAACGACTTCATTGCTCTTGCCCAGGACACACCGATTTGGGCGGTGAGCAAGAAAGGCTACCTGCCCGAAAATCTTCGCCGGTCCCTCGATTGCTTTGCATCGGAAAGCGTTTGCATCATGGTCATCCGTACCGAGGAAAAGATTCTTGGTGCAGCCTACTTACTGGCAAGCGAAAGTGTTTCCATTCAGCGGATCCAATATGAGGTACTTCTTTCCGAAGCTTCAACTATTGCCGGAATACTCCTCGAACACGCAAACAAGGAGGAGGCTAAGCTAAGGAAATCGATTCTTAATTTCGTCGAGAAACGGTTTGGCGTCGACTTCTATCAAGTGGATGAGCAGTCTCATGACCTTTTGGACACGGTTAAGTCATTCCCCGTTCAAACGAAAAAAGGACCGTGTTTTGTGCATGTTTTTGGGCATGACGAGCCTTGCTCACAGTGTCCAATCGACACCGGCGAAGCGATGAGTGCAAAAGCTTCAGTTTTCGGTCTTGAGGAACGTCATTTTGAAGTCGTTCATCCTGGGCAAGCCCCATTGATCATGGTTTCATCCGCCAAACCGCACGAAAGCAAGGCGGTCAATAACAGCATCGAACAACATTTAGAACACGAATTGACCCATGGTAGTGTGGGCGCGCTATTCAACGTGCATCTATATTCCGAAGTAGGCCAGAGTTCCGTCGCATTAACGGCGCTTGTTAAAACCGCCTTGCGCCCACTTCAGCTCGATCGTCTCGTATATCCGTACGGCCCCTCGACATATATGATCCTCGTACCTGATGCCAAAGAAGAAGATCTTCCGGTTTTGGCGGAGCGTATCTACCAAGCCTTGCATATTCCTTTTCAACGCGGAGAGGAAGCGCTCAATTGGTCCATCGCGGGTCACGCCTACCCAAAAGAAATAGATTCTCTCTTCGCCCTAGGACAGAATGCCAAAGACGATGAAAAAGCGTTCCAGCGCTATGGGGCAGGCCGTTACATTACGGCATCTGGTGCGCCCTTGCTCACCTATTCGTCACGGCTTGAGGAAGCCAAAAAGAACATTCAGGAAACCAACTCGGTCACCATGAGCATTGACCCCATCGTGGAAATTAAGACCGGGCGCATCGCCTACCTTAAATTCAAATTCGATGTACGAAAATACGCATTAGTCCGTTCGGACCTAATTTCCATGGCGAAAGATTTACTAGAAGGCGAAGAAAACCGCATCATCCAAGAGCTATACATCTATGAATTCGCTGGATTCCTGCGCCAAAACTTGGAACGGTTACTACGTTCGGGAATCGCTGGGCTACGTTTCATCGCACCTAGTGGCATGCAAGTCCATAGAGCGTGGGTCGATGAGATTAGCGCCATCGTTCAAGCGCAGAAATGCCCCGATAGATTCATCCACATCGAGTTTGCCAAAGGGCAGATGCTTCCCCCGTTTTGCCAAAACAAGCTCCAACGCAGAGGGATCACCTATTCCGTTGGTGGCACCAGCGTACAGGGTTTGTTCTTCCTAAAACAGAACGCCATAACCGCAGCGCTTCGTTCTTCGTTAGCGTTATCGACTTTGATGGATGAGACCAAGCAAAGAGGCGGTGACACTATGGTGGCCTCCATCCACAACCGCAAGGAACGCGAATGCGCCGATGCCCTTTCCATCCGTTATGGAACGGGGAGCCATTATGGCGGCTCCATCCCGCTTCCCGAGTTATTCAAAAAGCTCAAAAAGAACGATGGGCGAAATGACGCCTAGTCCTTTCCCCTCGCTCATTCCCCTACTCGAGGCTCTAGATGAGCCACCTGGGCATGGAAACCACCTTATGGCCGGTTTGTCTTCCACCAATCCCCATGCCCCAATGACCCCAGCGATCCATCCGTTGGGGTTTTGATTAAAGGTAGCGAAACGTTGGCAAAAGGCTATCATATTGTCCCATGAGCAAGAAACGACTCTTTCTTATCGCTTGTCCCATATATCTTCTCTTCTATATGGGTGACGCGCTGCTAAGCAGTTACTATGGCATTTACTTCGTTTCCCGCGAACTCAACGCGAATCAGCGCTCGCTGCTTCTGGCCATCATTCCTTTTGCCTTGTTCGGCGGTTGCCTTCTTTTCTCTTATCTGGCCAAGACGCCGAAGAGAGCCCTATGGCTATTTCGGCTTTGCGCCTTTTTGGAAACCGTATTGGTACTCTCTTATCCCTTTTGCGAAACCTTCGCGCCCCTACTCGTCATCACCTCGCTTTTAGGATTCTTTAATGGCGCACCATTTGCCTTGATCGAAGGGTATCTCGTCCCAATAGTTAGGCAAAAAGGAGGCAACTACTCCACCATACGTATCTTTGGTTCGCTCGGCTATATCGTTTCTTTGGGACTCGGTTTCTTCTTGCTTCGCGACCTCCCCGTCAAAGATTGCTACTTCTTTAGCACTGCATTCTTCGCTTTATCCTTGGTGCTATCGTTCTTCCTCCGTTATGAAGAAATAGAGACGGAAGAACAAAAAGACGAGGGGCATAAGACGGTTTTTGGCAGATCGGGCCGGATTTATATCGAGAGCCAGTTCCTTCTTTTCGGTGCCTATAACGCAAGCCTCTACGTTCTGCCCCTGCAACTACACGATCTTTCTTTCGGAGACGAGTACTATTCCCTTGCCCGAAGCATCGCCGTCGCGGCGGAACTGGGGATGCTGCTTTTGATGCCCCTGTTGTCCAAGCTCCTACGCAACAAAAAGACCATGCTCTACATCGGCATGGGACTCATCATCATTTCTACGATTTTCCCCTGCTTCGTCACGAACCCTTGGGCACTAGCCTATGGAAACCTCATTGTCGGCCACGTCGGCAAAGCGTTCCTCTTCGCTTTTGAGGCGCTCTTCTTAATTGAGGTCGTCGGCAAAAAATCTTTAGGGAGAATGCTTACGATTAAAGTCGGAGGCTACAATTTCTCTACCGCAGTGCTCAATCTGCTTTCCGGCGCAATCAGCCAGAGCTGGGGTTACCGCGGTTATTTCCTCTTACTCCTTGGGATGGAGGTTCTCGGCATCGCTTTATTCGCCTTCGTTCGTCCGCAGAAAATCAATACGATAATGTCTCAAAAGGCTTAATACCCCTTTTGTCTTACTTGCGTTGCAAGTACAATCCCCCTATGGGAAAAATCGTCATCTCGCATCTAAGCAAAATCTATAACCAAGGCCTTCCGAATGAAGTCCGCGCCCTCGACGACGTGAGCTTTGAATTAGAAGAGGGCGAACTCGTCGTCATTCTTGGGCCTTCTGGGGCAGGAAAATCCACATTGCTCAACATTCTTGGCGGTATGGACACCGCAACTTCTGGTTCCTATATCATCTCTGGACGCGACGTGGGGAAATTCAAAACCAACGAGCTCACCGACTTCCGCCGCAAAGACATCGGCTTTGTCTTTCAGTTCTATAACCTCGTTCCCAATTTAACGGCCTTAGAAAACGTGTCTTTAGCCGCCAGCGTCAGCAACGATCCCATCGACCCATCGAAGGCCCTGGAAGCCGTGGGCTTATCCGCTCGCGCGCATAATTTTCCCAGCCAACTTTCTGGCGGTGAGCAGCAGCGCACCGCTATTGCTCGCGCAGTGGCCAAGAATCCCGAACTACTCCTTGCCGATGAGCCTACCGGCGCACTCGATTCCAAAACCGGTGCCGAAATTCTTTCCTTGCTCCACCACCTCTCCAAAGCCTATAAAAAGACCGTCATCATGGTCACCCATAACGCTCAAATCGCCTTAATGGCCGAACGGGTAATCCGCATCGCTGACGGACATATAGCAGAGAACAAAATCAACGAAAACCCTGCAGATCCCAAGGATATTCACTGGTAAATCATGAAAAGAGGCCTCTTCAGTCGTATATTTGGGCGATTGCTTCGCCGCGAAATCTTTAAGGATTGGGCGCAATCGTTAGCCATTGTGAGCATCGGCGCAATCGCCGTCACTTTATTCGTCGGCCTTTCCGCCAATAGCGGAGCCATGGAGTCAAGCCTCGATGAAATGATTCGTCTCTCCCATCCCGCGGACATTTACGTCACCACCGACCCCCGATCCTTAAAAGCGGAAGACGATTCCGACATGATCCTTTCGAAACTCGATGAAGGAGACTACATCGAGTCGCGGTTCCTTGGTTATTGCAACATGGAGTCGCATAACATCGCCCTCGCATGTACCTATTCTCTTCCCACGGTCTCCACCGGCTATGAAATTCGCCTCCATGAATCCTCGACCGATACGGACTTCTTTTACGTGGACCAATCCTATTATGAAGAACGGTTGATGAAGGATCCTAAGGACCAACTCCTCGGTGGAGAAGTTGAAATCAGTTTCGATGTCTCAAGTTTCGGCATCAATGAATCGACCTTGTCCTTATTGGATTCGTTCTTGCTCGAGGGCAAAACCAACCCATTCCGTTCGGGATCTTTATCGATGCATTCCACTGTTACTGGCATCATGAAGCATCCGGAAAATACCACCAAGGCCAACCCCATCCCCATGGTAACGTATATGTCCAACACTCGCTTTAAGCGTATCGTCATTGCCTCGTTAGAAGAGTCTTTTACCACCCTTGGCACCAAGCTCATCTATTCCGAGGGCTTCCATAAGATTCTTGGTTGGGGAGATGGGAATATTGATGGCAGCGCCAGGCGGTTCCCCGCGCCAAACCAATATTTAGTCTGCTTAAAAGACCCAAGTACCGCAGCAGCAAAGCGCGACGCCATAGCTAAAGCCTATGAGCAAAAGAAAGAAAACAACCTCTATAGCGCACAGGCGCTTGAAGATACCGTCTTTATTTCCACTTTGCGCATGGAAATCGACCAAGCGGAAAAGCTGAGCCTCGTATTTCCTGTAGTCTTCTTTATTGTCGCAGTGCTTGTCATCATCACGACCTTGCGTCAGAACATTCTCAAACGCCGGACGGAAATTGGTACGTATAAAGCCTTAGGCTTGACGCGGCTAGAGATCCACGCTCATTTCCAGATGCAAACAGGCCTTTTGGTTTCCGTCGCGAGCCTAATTGGGGCAGTGATTGGCCCACTTCTATTACCGGGAATCATGGCTCACAAATATGAGATTCTTTACACCATGCCAGCGGAAAAATACTACTTTCCTGTTGCCCAAGGCCTCATTTCTATCGGCGCATTCTTACTCGTTTCTCTATTATTCACCTACTTAATCACCCGACGGGAAATCGCATTAAAACCCGTCGAATCGATGCGTCCGAAAGTAATGAAGATGCACCGGCAGCTCATCAAGAGCCAGGGTCATAAATCCGCCATCGCCCTCTCGGCGAAGATGGCGGGCCGTAACATTATCTATGACCCCGTTAAATCCTTAATGGTTATCCTTGGACTCGTGGGTTGTACGGCGTTATTGGTGTGCGGGTTTGGTATTGAGAACACGATTGATTACGACATCGCAACCGATCCCTACGTCAATTCCTACCGCGACAACATGGCTACCTTTTTGCCCGCGCGTAACGCGAAAGACATTGAACTCGACTTCTCACAAGTCACGTCCGAAACCGGCGAAAAGATGATTTCGACCTATCAACCTTTCGACCGTTTTTCGGAAGAAGTCCTTAATGGAGAGCATTCCTACACAACCTATATCTTCGTTCTTGGCCCAACGGTAAGCTACGACGGTAGCGAAGTCCCCTTCCATATGGATTCTGATTTTCCTAAGGATCAGGTTCTTTTATCCACCAAAGCATCGCGTATTTTGGGGGTAAGCGCAGGCGATACCGTCAAATTCTATGCCGCCTCCACCTATGTAGAAGCAAAAGTCGCCCGTATCTATGACGCGTTCTACGGCAACTCCATCATCATGCATTACGATTGCCCGCTACTTTCCACCCCTTACTCGGAATACCAATTCGCTTGGGTTGAATCCGCGAAAGGCGTGAGCCAAGCGGAACTGAAAAACCGCCTGCTTGAAGATGTTGAATCGGTTCGTCTCGTCGATACCGCGGAAGAATGGAAGGCGCGAGTGGAATCCATTGTCTCCTCCATCTCCACCATGACCACGGCCATCAAAATCTTTGCTGTGCTTCTGGCAATCGTCGTCATCTATGACCTTGGACTTCTCAATTACCGCGAAAGAACCAGAGAAATCGCGACCATGAAAGTCCTCGGTTTCCATACGATAGAGATCGCGGTGAGCTTGCTGATTGAAGCGTTATCGATGACCTTAATCGGTATCGTGGGCGGTCTTGCGGCCGGTTTCCCTTTCATGAAACTCGTTCTCGACATCAACCAGATCGACATCATTCAATACATCTATCGCATCGAGCCATTAACCTATGTGCTTTCTGCCCTAGGCAGTTTCTTCGTTGCCGTTTTGGTCAATATTGTATTGTCTTACCGCATCAAGAAAGTCCACGCCGTCGAATCGCTCAAATCCGTAGAATGAGAGGAGAAGAACCATGAAACACCGCCTATTCTTCCTTTTGCCCGTCACCTTGCTCGCCAGCTGCGCTTCCACGCCAAGCGGGATTCAAACCCTAGCGTTTGTAAAAAACTATTACGAGCTTCGCGTTGGCGAGTCCGTTCAACTCAACGTTTCCGCGCAGGGCAAAGGAAGCATCACCTATATGTCGGGCAACGAGGACATCGTTTCTTTAACCAAAGAAGGCCTCCTCACGGCGTTAAAAGAAGGCGAGGCGACCGTATTTGCTTTCGCGAATAATCTCGTAGCCAAGGCGTATGTCCAGGTCGCAGAAAGCGAAGAGGAAGTAGCGGTGACACTTATCGAGGCACAAGGTAAATTCCAAGCGCAAGCCCCGGCATTCATGCTGAATTATGACGAGTCCTTCCCCGTAACCTTTGCGGTGGAATCCACCCCTGGCGGACGTTTTTACGTCTCCAATCCGCTTCCTTCAGGACAACTCATCCAAAGTCTTCTCGCGTTACGGAATTCACCCTATTTCACGGCCAATCCCGACGATAAGCTGCCTCAAGGGTATGAAGATTTCTGTTCTTTATTAGAGAAAGCCAAGGGCAAAGTGACTTGCCAGAGTTTCTATGAAGAGGGCGAACTCACTTCCTACGTCTATGACGACGGGAAATGCCTTGGTTCAGCGAGCTTTGATCTAACGGAGCAAGCCGATCAAGCCGCGTTAATCCGCACCGCTTTATCCTCGGTCTCTTTCGACGAGCTTTCCACGCAAGACCTCCTCGCTCTTATCGGAGCAATCCTAGATCAAGGAAGCATTGATACTACCGACTCAGGATGGCGCCTTGCAAAGTCGCTCCTCTATCATTCTGATTTTCTAGCCGAAAGCACCGCGAATGGATTCGCCGCCACTCTCGAGGTCCACGACACCTTCTCCGAAGACTTGTTCTCCTATTTTGCTCCGCGTGATTTCGGAACGGATCCACGCATTCTCTCGGCATCTTTTTCCACATCATGTACGAAAAAAGATGGCACTTTTGCGTGGGATAAATCGATTTTTGATGCAAAAGCCACCTTATTTGGCCAAACGAATGAAATTGCCGTTTCATTGACGTCTACTTCCCGGAAGACCAAAGGCAGCGACTATCTCGATGCCCTTTGGGAACAAGCCGCTAAGGATGCGAAATAGCCTCTAAGCAAGAACGGTATCCTCCTTTATAATGGTTAGCGTATGAAGCTATTCAAACAACTTCTCCTCATTTTCTCCTTCACGCTTGTTGGAACGTTGATTTCTTATTTGCTTTCGCTCGCCTCTTTCCCTTTCCCGGGATCGCTCATCGGCATGATTTTGCTTTTCATCTTCTTGCTCTTTGGCCTCGTCAAAGTTGATAGCATCCATGGCGTCGCCCAATTCTTCATCGATAACATGGGCATCTTCTTCGTGCCCGCAGCGATCGCAAGTTTAAAGCAAATTGAGATCATCTCCGCCCACTGGTGGAAATTGCTCATTATTCTTTTCGCCGCCTTCGTGATTTCCTTTACATGCACCTATTGGGCGGTGAAGTTGACGCTTCACTTGCAACATAAAGGCAAGAAAGAAGCCATAGTAGAACAGGAGGCAAACCATGATTAACCTCCTTACCTCCCCGCTTTTCTACCTCTTCTTGACGATTGGTATCTATACCCTCTTTGCTTGGCTATCGAAGAAACTTCACACCCCGATTTTCAATCCACTACTATGGACCATTATTTTGCTTTCGGGTTACATCCTGCTCATTGTTTTCATTGATAAAGGCAACGCGATGAGCCTGGAGGACATCAATTACGCCGTCACGCAGTTCCAGAGTTCCACATCGATTTTGGATATCCTTTTGGGTCCAGTAACCGTCGCCTTAGCGTTGCCGTTATATCTAAACCGCCATGTCCTAAAGGAAAACTGGCTCGCCATTTTAATCGGCAGCATTGTCGGCGTAGGCAGCTCCGTGGGTAGCGTCGTGCTTCTAGGATGGCTATTGAATCTTGATGGTTCCATCACCTTGGCGTTATATCCTCGTGGTGTCACCACTGCTATTGCGCGCGAAATAACTACTATTTTAGGCGTTGGAGAGCATACCTCCATCACCGTCGCCATGGTCGTCCTTACCGGCGTCGTTGGCGCGCTTCTTGCCCCGCCTTTAATCAAACTATTTCATGACGACGAAGATACCACGATCGGTCTTGCGTTAGGTTCCGCAAGCCACGCGATTGGAACTTCCGTCGCCTTCAACTATTCTTCCAAGGCTGGGGCTATCGCAAGCGTATCCATGGTCACTAACGGTCTATTGACGGTTCTTGTGGCCATCATTGTGAGATTGATTATCGCCTAACATATTCATCCCTACTTCCGCCCCTATGGACGGTTTTTTCACATAAAAGGAATGAGAGCATTATCAACATCTTTAAACGGCCATCATCTTCCATTAGAAAAGCGCGGCCATTGCCGCGCTCATCTTCAGCGAATGGGATTAGGCTTTCTGCTCTTCTTCCGCTTTCGGAGAAGGGAGTTCGTCCTTGGGTTCTTCGACGACGTTGCTCATCGCAAGACGTTGTTGACGACGGAGGGCACGCTCGGTGTCACGATCGCCTTCTTTTGCGAAGACGGTCAAGACGATGATCGCCAGCGCTGCGGCAACGGCGACGAGGATGACGCCCCACCAGCGGTAGCCAAACGGCGACCAGTTCTTCAGCCAAACGTTCTCGCTAGCAGCAATCCAGTTGTCTTCGAATGCGCCAGGGAAGTTCGCCCCGATGATTCCGAAGACAAGGAAAACCAGGCCCAATATGCCAATGAGGGAGGCAATCACGTACCACGCGATTTCCTTATTGCTCAGTTTCTTCGGGGATGCAGCCATGGGTTTTCTTCCTTAATTACGCAGAGGGGGTGCCGTTATCGACGGGGTCGGTAGCGGAGGCACCAGTCTCCGGCTTTTCGCCTTTGGCACGACGCTCATCGTCGGCCTTAACTTGGTCAAGGAGCGCCTTGATGCAATCCGGATAGACAGCGCGGAAAGCCGCTTCAGCGTCACGGACGAAGAGGTTGATGGTCTCAACGGTCTCACGCATGACATCGGGGAAACGCTTGCCCGCAGGGAGGTCGCGACGGCCGGTCATGTATTCGGTGAGGGCGACGACTTTGTCTTCCATGTTCTTATAGACGGCATTGGTGAGCCTGGCGTTGGCACGGACAAAGTTGATGTTTTGGATCATCGCGGAGATGTCGTTGCCAATGAAGCGCGACGCAGCGGTTTCTTCGCCCTTGGCTTCGTTACGGGCCTTGTTGTATTCATCGAAGAAACGGTTGAGGTCGTTGACCAAGGTGAGGAAGGCAACGCCACGGAACATGGCTTCTTCCGCATTCTGGACGGCTTCGACCTGGGCGACGTCGATGTTTTTGCTATGCGCATCGTTGAGGATGCCGACAATCATCGAATTGACGTTCTCGTGGATGGGGAGGACGTGTTTATAGATGGCCACGTGTTGGTTGTGGTCGACGCGGAGTCCTTCTTCCGCGAGGTGAAGGATGGTGGAATCCTCGCCATAGACTTCGGCATAGAAGTCACGGATGGCTTTCTCGAGCTTCTCACCGTTCTCGCCAGAGTTGTCGATGATGTTCTTCAGCGGGGTATGTTGGTCGACCTCGACGAGGATCGAACGCTTCTTCTCGTTGAAGAGGTTGGTGTCGTATTGGTCTTTGCGGAGGCAATACTCCAAGGTGTCGCGCACTTGTACGTTGTAGTGCAGCAAGGTGGTGATGACGACGCTAGTCTGATTCATGTTGTATAGTCCTTCTTTACTTATCGGATGGTGTGCTATCCACCGACGGGCATAGCACGGGTCGAAGATCGGAGACGCGGGAGATGACGTGGGCCGCTTTGCTCTTGACCGATTCCTTCGCATGGCTCATGCAATATGAGTTCTGATGGAAGGCCTCGAACATGGGCGCATCGTTGCCGGAGTCCCCTACAACCAGCACATTATCGTGGCTTATGCCGAGATAATCAAGATAAAAGGCAACTCCAGATGCTTTTGAGCACCCCTTAGGGGTGATTTCAATGAACTGATTGAGCCAGGTGAACTCGAAATCGGGGTAGCGTTCCCGCAGCGTTTCGGTGATTTTCTCAGCGAGCAACTGCTTCTCCTTCGTTAGTCCGACCAAAACCATAATTTTGCGAACTTCGCCTTTGTTGAGCTCGCTATAGAAGAGTTGATCGCTGCGCACCCAAGGCTCGCGGTAGATACCTTGGACCGCTTCATAGACGAAATAGAAGAAGTTGGTAACGTGAGATACCTTCGTTTTGGTCATGATGTTCGGGTAAGCGCGAGTGGAGAGCAAAATAAGTCCAGGATCATATTCGTTACGGATCTCGGCAATTAATTTCCGCGATTGTTCTGCATCAAAGACGCGGTCAAGAACGTTCTCGCCGCCGATGTTGACCACCGTTCCATCGCAACCGACATAGTCGATGGGCATCTGCAGTTTGTCTTTGGCTTTGTTGAGGAACGCCTCGCAGCGGCTCGTGACCATCGCTACCCGGCCTCCGGACGCGATAAAGTCCTTGAGCAGCGCTTTGTTCTTCGCGTTGACCAAGGAAATACGGCTCTTCGGATAAAAGAGCGTGCCGTCCAAATCCGTCGCAAGTACTCGAATCATGTGGGATAACTATACCCCAATCACATCAGGAAACAAGGCACAGGAAAACGATTTTTGCTATGCAAAGCAATAATGAGTTAGCCCTCGATAAGGCTTTTTGCCCAAGCTTCTGCGTTCGCAAGGTCTTGATCATTCGGGCGCCCTTTGTTCATAAAAGTCCATGCGCCGGGAATAAATAGGTCGCGGTCATCGACGGGGAGGCCTTTCTTCGTGAGCGCTTTGCGCATCATGCCAAAAGGTTTCCTTCCGCCAGCGCTGGTCCCAAAAAGGGCGACGCGTTTGGCGCTAGTTCCATTTAGGGAATCAATGAACGCCTTGGTCTTCTTGTCGAGTTGGGCCGCATAGACGGCCGAGCCTAAGATGAGGAGGTCGCAGTCGAGGTTCTTCGCTTCTTCCACTTCCCAAGCCGCGGTATGCAAAGCGCGGGCGATGGCTTCAGCGACTTTTTTGGTATTCCCGCCGCGAGATTGATAGACAACAGCAATATTCATATATTTCACCTCACACGGATAGGATAGCAAAAAGCGTGAAACTTGCATCACATGCGCACCTTCAAAACGAAAACCACGCCCGAATTCGAGCGTGGCTTATCGTTAGGCAATCTCTATTTGAGCTTATTCTCGGCTTGGATGACGCCATATCCGCCGTCATAACGCTTATAAGCGACGCAGATGCGGTCATCCTCATCGTCGAGATAGAGGAAGAAACTATGTCCGAGGGCTTCCATGCGGGTGATGGCCGCGTCGATGCTCATCGGCTCGAGATAGATGGATTTGGTGCGGACGATTTCATCTTCCGCTTCTTCGGCTGCGAGTTCTTCAAGGACGAAAGCCTTGCCAAGGGACGCCGCTTCCTTGCTGCGATCCATGCGGGTCTTGAGACGACGCATTTGGTCTTCGAGTTTGTCGATGGCTAAATCCACCGCGGCGTAGAGGTCGTCGTTTTTCACCTCAGCGCGGAGGTCCATCAGTTTGGTGAAGATGGTGATCTCCACTTTGGCGCCGACGTTGTAGGAACGCACGACGGCGCGAGCGAGTACCTCGTCATCGATGACGAAATACTTTTCCATGCGGGAAAGTTTACCCTCGATGGTCTCGCGAATGGCATTCGTGACCTCGATGTTTTTCCCAATGATTTGGTATTTCATATGTTTCTGCCCCTCCAGTGGGCTTACACCATTATTGTAGCCAAAATACCGAATTGGGAAAGTATTTAAACCAAACTTTTTTCAAAATTAAACGGGGTTTTGCTGGGGAAAAACAAAAAATGGGCCAGTCCATGACCACGCCCATTTATGATTATACTCTATTGCTGGCAGAAAGTCTTTAGCTCTTCGACTTTATCGGTCTTTTCCCATGGCAAGTCGAGGTCGGGACGGCCGAAGCAACCATAGATGCACGAATCGCGGTAAGAGAAAGAAGGATGAGTCAAACCAAAGGATTGGATGATCGCGCCAGGACGGGCATCAAAGATGCGGTCCACCGCTTCCAAAATCTTTTCCTCAGGAACAACCGAAGTGCCGAAGGTGTCCAAGCAGATCGACATCGGACGGGCAACGCCGATGGCGTAGCTTAGCTGCACTTCCGCTTTTTTGGCTAGCCCTGCAGCGACGATGTTCTTCGCGATGTAACGAGCGTAGTAAGAAGCGCTGCGGTCGACTTTTGAGGGATCTTTGCCCGAGAAGGCGCCGCCGCCATGGCGAGAATAGCCGCCATAAGTGTCGACGATGAGTTTTCTGCCGGTGAGGCCAGTATCGCCGAGCGGACCCCCAATGACGAAGCGCCCGGTCGGATTGACCAAATAATCGAAGTCGGCATTAAGCCCAAAGGAAGAAGCGACCGGCACCATGATTTTGTCATGAAGGAAGCTGCGGAGCTCTTCCATCGAGATATCCTCATCGTGCTGGACGGACATGAGAATGGTTTGGATGCGCGGGGAGCCTGGAATGGTGTAATCGATGGTAACCTGCGACTTCATATCCGGACGGGCATGAGGGAAATCTCCAGCCTTTCTCATGCTTGAGGCGAGGCGGACAAGCTTATGGGCGATGCCAATGGCCAAGGGCATATAGCCGCTACTTTCATCCGTCGCATAGCCAAACATGATGCCTTGGTCCCCTGCTCCTTGTTCGAGTACGTCGCCACGGTCAACACCTTGGGCGATGTCGAGGCTTTGGGTGTTCACGCGCACATCGATGGTGCAGGAATCGCATCCGATGCCAAGTTCGGGCGAAATGTAGCCGATTTCGCGGAGCACTTTGCGCGCAATGTTTTCATAGTCGACGGAAACGCCGCCATGAAGGGTAATTTCACCCCCGATGAGCACGTATTCCTTCGTCGCGAAAACTTCGCAAGCCACGTGGGCTTTGGGATCGAGGCGAAGGCATTCATCGAGGATGGCGTCGGCGATTTGGTCGCAGACTTTGTCCGGATGTCCTTCGGACACCGATTCGCTGGTGAATAATCTTTTTTGCATAAAATACCTCCTCCAAGAGAAGAAAATGCCTCCCCACTCTTGGGAAGGCATCGCTTGGACGAGGCTTTCCTTCTTCATCGTTCCCCCGGTGGGAGGGGCTTGGCGGAGCACTTACCGGAGGACCGGAGTTGCTAACGGGGCGATTGCCAGACCCCGTTTCGGGATGAAGACTTTTCTTCGGTGAGTACGTTACCAGCCTTTGAGGCGAAACGCAAGGGAAGAAAACCGCGCCTCCAATAGAAGCGCGGTAATTCGTTATCGGATGGTTTTTAGTGCCGCGGCGAGTTGGTCGGGGCAAGAGGTTTGGTGGGTCCTAGAACCCGGACATTTGATGCCGTTGAGTAGCGCGATGAGTTCCTCGACGCTGCGGCCTTCCGCAAGGCGGGCGACGCCTTGGGTGTTTCCGCTGCATCCTCCAAGGAAGGACACTTTCTTCACGATGCCGTCCTCATAGACGATCGTGATGCCCCTCGCGCAGACGTTCTGCGGCTTATAGGTGAGGGTTTGTTCCATTTATTCCTCGTGATGGTGGCAGCATTCGCCTTCGCAGCAATCCTCGTCTTCGCCGTCGCAATCGCAATCGCCGACCATGTCGACGAGTTGGCCATAGACGGTGCCGGAGCATCCCGCAGCGTTGGATTCATCGGTATCGATGTGCATCGCGAGGGAGAACTTGTCCGAAACGCGGATGATGGTATCGCCGAAGATGGTGGTGCGATCAGCGGTCTCGACGAGAACGAAGACGGAGTCGCCATCATTGACGCCGAACTTCTCCGCATCGGCGGGGGTCATATGGATGTGGCGCTTGGCAACGATAACGCCTTCTTCGAGTTTGACTTCGCGTCCGGTTTCCGGGTTTTGGATGGTGACCGGGGCGCTGCCTTTGACGTCGCCCGAGAGGCGGACGGGGGCAGAGACGCCAAGGGTGCGGGCGTCAGTGGCGCTGATTTCGACTTGGTTATCTTTGCGAAGAGGTCCAAGGACGGAAACGCCGGCGATCATGCGCGGCTTGCCGTTTTTCGGGTTGACCTCACCAACGAGGTTGAGGCGGGTGTTGGAAACATATTGGCCAGGTTGCGAGAGCATTTTCTTGATCTCAAGTTCGGCATGCTTGCCTTCCTCGACGCCCATGAGGTAATCAAAGGTCGCTTGGTCGAGGTGGATGTGGCGAGCACTGGTTTCCACAAGAATTTTGTATTCTTCTTCCATGTTAAAAAATCTCCTATGCAATTGCGGAGACATTATAAACCGCGCGGGCGAAAAATGTTGATTTAATGCAACGACTTCTTATTGCCAAATTTACGGTTTGCAAAGGTGATCATCAAGTTGATGAAATAGATGACGATGCCCAAGAAAATGCTGACGATGATTTTAATGGGCGTTAGCGCGGGATAGAGGCGAGAGAAGAGGTACGTAAGTCCATAAGCGGTAAATACGGAAGTGATCGCCAAGACCAAATACTTATAAAAGGAATGATGGAAGATGTTCTTATGATGGAACACCAACGTATCGAGCATGAAGTAGTTATAAGGAAAAGAAATCGCGCGGGCGCACAAATTACAGTAAAGAAGCTGTAAGGCATCGTTAGCTGCGTTCGTGAACACAAAACGCTCAAAGAGGAAAAAGGCCACGATATCAATCGCAAAGGAAGTGACACCGACAAAAATGTAAGCAATCGGCGTGCGCATGATGAGCAAGCTATCGGCGACCGGGCGAAAATGGGTCCCTTTATTGTCGTCTTCATAGATGGTTTGGATCACCACTTCCGCGATGCCATATTCGCGGGAGGCCGGGAGAAGGAAGTTCATCTCGTAATCAAAACGTTCCCCGTAAGTATGAAGCGCCATGTCAAACGACTCTTTGGGCAACGCGCGTAACCCCGTCTGGCAATCGGTGACTTTGCGGTGGGTCGCAAGAAAGAAATATCGCGCGCTCCACTTGTTGCCTGAAGCGCTTTTTGGCGGGGCCTTAGAAAAGTCTCTGACCCCCAAAATCACCGCAGAAGGGCACTCTTTTGCTTTTTCAGCGACACGAAGAATGTCGGGATAAGAATGCTGTCCATCCCCGTCCGCCGTCACGATGGTATCGAGATCTGGATACTGTTGAAGAAGGATGCGGATACCTTCTTTTAACGCGTGGCCTTTGCCTTTATTCCCCTCATAGGAATGAACCGTGAAGACTGTTGTTTTGGCGACTTCGTCAAAAATTGGACGGAACGCTTCGCCCGAGCCATCGTCGACGACGAGGAAGGCGTCGAAGTCTTCCTGCTTGAACTGAGATAAAAAGGGAAGCACTTTATCCGTGGGTTCATATATCGGAATCAGCAAGGCCCTCATGGCTCGTATCAAACCGCATTTTTTCCTTAAGTACAAGAAAAAACGCTTTCCTAAAGGAAAAAACTTGTAACCGCGGAAAGACAAATTTATAGTTTGCGGAGAAAGGAGGAGACGACGATGGACGAAGAAGAAAAGAAGGCACCCGAACCCGAAGAACGGGAGCAAGAAATCGTGGAACCTAAGGTCCCTTCCATTGATCCGGAAAAAATACTCAATTACATCCGTAAGAAGGACCGCAAAGCCCTTTTAACGATTTTTGAAATCGTGCCGAACATCGACATTGCTGAAGCAGTCGAGGATTTTGAGCCCGCCGACCTCCTCTACATCTTCCGCGCAGTTCCAAGCGAAATCACCGCCGACTTTTTCGACGAGCTCTCTAGCGACGTCAAGGAATCCTTGATCAAGGCCATGACCGACGAGGAGCTGGTCGAAATCATCAACCAATCCTACGCCGACGACGTCGCCGATACCGTCATCGAGCTTCCCGCGAACCTCGCCTCCAAAGTGCTCCGCGCAGCCGACAAAGACATGCGCCGCGACATCAATCAGCTCTTGCAATACGCCGATGGCACCGCTGGCGCATTGATGACGACCGAGTATTTGGAATTCATCGACAGCGCCCCGGTCTCCAAAGTCATCGAGGAAATCCGCGCGAAAGGCAAAGACGCCGAAACCGTCTACACCATCTTCGTGCGCAATCGCAAACGCGAATTCGTGGGTACGGCTGGCCTCGACGACCTCATCTTCGCTAAGCCCGAGCAGACCCTTGCGGACATCATGAACCGCGACGTGGTCTCTTGCTATACCGCGACCGACCAGGAAGAAGTCGCCAAACTCTTCCGCCGTTATGACCTTACGGCGATGGCCGTACTGAACGCGGACTCCCGCCTCGTCGGTGTCATCACCGTCGACGACGCGATCGACGTCATGGCCGAAGAGCAACAAGAAGACTTGGCTCGTTTGACCAACATGGAGCCCTCCGATAAGCCCTATATGGAACTTACCGCGTGGGACAATGCCAAGAAATGCATCCCCTGGCTCATCGCCCTATTAATCCTTGGAACCTTCACCACCATGGTTCTCGACCGTATCGAAAAATCGCGCATCTTCACGATGCTACCGATGCTCATCGCCTTCGTTCCGACCTTGATGGATACCGGCGGTAACGCGGGCGCCCAAACCACTGGACTTATGATCCGCGGTCTCGCCGTGGACGACTTCGGACCGCGTGACATACTCCGCGTGCTGTGGAAGGAATTCAAATCCGCCCTCATCATCGCGGCAATCGTCGCAGGCTTCGCCTTCATATGGATCCTATTCGAGCAATATGCGGGCATCGTTTCCGATGCCGAGCATTTCGCTGGAGTGAATATTTGGGCGGGCAACTGCTGGACCCTCGACTTCTTCGAGCACTCCCTCCGCAATAGCGCCCTCATCTCCATCACCATGGGCGTCGCCGTGCTCTTCTCCAAATCCATCGGTACCCTGCTTCCTCTTGGCGCCGCGGCCATCAAGAAAGATCCAGCGCTCCTCTCCCAGCCGATGCTCACCACCATCATGGACGTCGCGACGCTATGCATCTTCTTGCTCATGGCGATGGCGTTCTTCCCTCAATTTGCTTAATCAAAGACGTCTTCTATCGCCCCGCGCATCGGGGCGATTTTCTTTTCTGCCAAAGAGCCGTTAATATATAGATAAGAAAGGGCGCACGAAAGGAGGAAACCCCATGTTGCGTTATGAAGTCCACATCGATGGCTCCATCCAAGAAGACCTGGGCTTTGCTTTTGCGCGTCTTAATGACATCCATTTGGTTTGGTTCCTTAAAGACGAAACCTTCCATATCGAGGGCGTCGCGAACGACCTTCGTCTCCTGAGTTTAGACATGTCCTCACGCGAAATCACTTTTGCCTTTGTGGAGAACGAGACCTATCGCCTCGATGAATTCAGTCCTTTGGATCTCCATTGGTCCACCGCCGAAAAGAAGCATCTTTATCTCCGCTTCAACTTCCGCATCATCGAATCCGGAGAGCCCCGTTATCATTTAGGCTACGTCTTGCGGATCAAAGAAATCGTTACCCTTGAAGACGAAAGCGGGAACAAGAACGAATCGAAGGAATACACCATGCCCGTCATTAACGGCGGCTCAATCTACCTCGAATCCTTAAAGCAATATCTCTTCATATCGGGAATATTTCCCAGTCGAAACCTGGTCCACGTGATATATGGTCCTTCGATTGGGGTGGGCAAGAAATACGAGATCATTGAAGGAAAAAGCACGGGTTTTAAGTTCCGTAACACCGGCGGAGCCTACGAAACCTTTTATGACGAATATCAAGAGCTCGAGATTTCCTTGCAAGACCTCTCCTCCTCTAAAGACGAGGAAAAGGAGTAATTTTCGCCGCAAAACCGCGATCTTTTTGATTTCACCTTGTTTTCTTGACGTCAAAAAGGCCCCAACGATTCTTTTTATTTGTACGCGCGCGAGAAAAATAAAGAAATCAATTGTTGCAAACCTCTTGCCACATTTCTATAATCTACTCGCTGCGGGGGTGGCGGAACAGGTAGACGCATACGTTTGAGGGGCGTATGGGGCAACCCGTGTGAGTTCAAATCTCATCCCCCGCACCAGACGCAATCGGAACACGTCGGCGCAAGCCGGCGTTTTTCGTTATGTTCAGGAACGGGCGAAACGAGGATAATTGCCTTATGGCAATCCTAGAGGCAATCGACGTTACCTTCGACTATGGGGATAAGCCCCTGCTTTCGGGCGCCTCGCTGAAGGTCAACCCGGGCGAGCACTGCGCTCTCGTTGGCATCAACGGCTCTGGTAAGTCCACCATGTTTCAGCTCCTCATCGGCGATCTTCGTCCCGATAAAGGTGAGATACGGTGGGAACCCCACACGACCTACGCTTATCTCGACCAGCAGATGCACGTGGATATGAACGTCCGCGCCGTCGAATATTTTTATGGCGTCTATACCGACCTTTTCGAAAAGGAAAAGGAAATGGAAAGTCTCTATCTTCAAGCCGCTTCAGGCGAAGCGGGATACGAGAAACTCCTCAACCGCGCCGAACGCATTGGCGACGAATTGATGGAAAAGGACTTTTATTCCCTGCAATCTAAAGTTGGCAGCGTCGTCGATGGCTTAGGCTTCTCTGCAGAGGACTTAGAAAAGCCAATGGGCCTGCTTTCTCCTGGCATGAGGGAAAAGGCCTTCCTTGGGAAAATGCTTTTAGAAGAAAAGCAGGTCCTCCTCATGGACGAGCCGACCAACTTCCTCGATCCCACGCAGGTCGCTTTCCTCACCCAATATCTAAAGAACTATCCGAAGGCCTTTCTGCTCATCAGCCACGATGAAGCCTTCTTAAATGATGTCGCCGACGTTATTTTCTATCTCCGCGCTGGCCGCATCAGCCGTTATAGCGGAGGCTATGCCCATTTCCTCGTCCAAAAGGAAATCGACCTCGCCCAAGCCGAAAAGAACTACCAAGCCCAACAACGTTACATCAAAAAGGAAGAAGCCTTCATCGCCGCCCATATCGTCCGCGCCACTTCCGCGAAAGCCGCAAAGTCACGTCGAGCGCGCCTCGAACATCTCGAGCGGCTTGACGCGCCGAGTAAAGAAGGCGGCGAAGTCCATTTCCGCTTCCCCTACTCGAAAGGAACGGGGCGCATCGCGTTGACCGTTAAGGACTTAGAAATCGGCTACGACCACGCGCTTCTTTCGCCCATCAACCTCGAGATTCCAAGCGGATCTAAAGTTGCGCTTTTAGGCCATAATGGCGTTGGCAAAACAACGTTTATCCGCACAATTCTCTCGCAAATCCCGCCTCTTTCTGGGAACTTCTATTTCCATGAAAACGTGGATTGCCTCTATTTTGAGCAGATGGTAAGCATCGATCTCGACATGACGCCTTTTGAATATATTCGCTCCCTTTATCCCGACTTCGATAATACCCGCGTCCGTTCCCTGCTTGCCTCAGTTGGTGTCAAAAACGAAACCGCGATGCGGAGGCTACGCGAACTCTCCGGCGGAGAAGCCGCAAAAACCAAACTCGTACCCTTAACTGTAGAAAAATCCAACTTCCTGCTTCTCGACGAGCCAACCAACCATTTGGATAAGAAGGCAAAAGACGCTTTATTCGAAGCCATCGAGGAATTTCCAGGCACGGTGATTCTCGTTTGCCACGAAAAAGATTTCGCCGATGGGCTCGTCGATTACGAAATTCGCTTTAATTGAGCATCGCGCGAGGACGATTTTGGAACGCCTTCGCGATGAAGGTGAAAAGCGGAATGCGAATCCAGTAGTTATAGGCTACCGCGTCGGCATTATATAGGCCGATTAAGCTGCGGTAGTTTTTTTCTAAATCGTCGAGAAGCTCGAAATGGTGGCGGTAGGAATCCTGATTTAGCGCGCCTTCATTACTTTGGTATATCGCCCTTAAGCGGGAAGTGGCTTCCTTGATTAAAGCAACATCAGCGCGGATCGTGTCCTCGTTCGGCTTGACGAATCCTAATGCGGAAATCTTTGCAAAACAGGCCTCATCTTCTTCGTTTATGCTCACTTTATCTTTCTCTAATAAGGTGACGATGGTCATGATGACGTCGCGACGCTGGGAAAGGAGAAGGTTTAGTCCGTTCGTGCGGCGACGTAAGCGCAGACGGAACTCATGGATCTGGCCGAACACATAGACAAACGTCGCCACGTAGAAGAAGGCGAGTAAGACGACGATGAGCAGTAGGACCTGATACCATTCCATAAGCGTCACCATTGTACGCGCCTTAAAAGTGAAAAGGAAACTTTCGCATCGCCATTTTGGAAGCGACCGACGAATCGCTATCTTTTGCAAAGCAATAAGATAAGGTAGAATCTTGCTATGAGCAAAAAACCAATTGTCGCAATCCTTTATGACTTTGACGCGACCCTCTCACCGACCGATATGCAAGCTTATGGCTTCATTCCTAGAATGGGGATGACTCCGGAACAGTTCTGGGGACGGACCGCGGAGTTCTCGAAGGCCACGGGCTGTGAGAAGATTCTTTCCTATCTTTACACCATGATTGCCGTGGCGAAGGAAAAGAACATCAAAGTCACCCGTTCCTTCCTCAATGAATGCGGGAAGAACATTCAGTATTATCCTGGCGTGACCACTTGGTTCCGCCGCATCAACGATTATGGTGAATCCAAAGGCGTCCGCATCGAGCATTACCTTGTTTCTTCGGGTAACAAAGAAATCGTCGAGGGCTGCTCCATCGCAGGGGAATTCAAGAAGATGTACGGGTGCGAATTCATCTTCGATAAAAAAAGCGGCGAAGCGATTTGGCCGAAGCTCGCGATCAATTACACCCAGAAGACCCAATACTTCTTCCGCATCTCCAAAGGCGCCTACGACACGACCGACGACGACTCCGTCAACCAGAAGACCCATGGTCGCCGCGTCGACTATCAAAACATCGTCTATATCGGAGATGGAATGACCGACGTGCCCTCCATGTTGATCGTGAAGAATAACGGCGGGCGCTCCATCGCCGTCTATCCCAAAGGCAAGGAAGAGAAAGTCCAAAGCCTCGTGGACGACGAACGCGTCAACTATTGCTCCATCGCGGACTATAGCTCAGGCAAACGCTTGGAGAAAATCATGCGCCTCATCATCGATTCCGCGGCCATTCGTTACGCCATGGATTCCTTTGAAGGTCAAGCGCCAAGCGGAGATTAAACCTTATGGCAAACTGCAAACATATTTGCGTCGCGCTTTTCGGCGGAACCGGAGAGCGGTTTGGCGCGCCCTATCCCAAACAATTCGTTAAGCTCGGCGAGGACCCGATGCTCATCGTCACTCTACGTGAGCTTTCTCATTGCGTCGATATTGATGAAATTTATGTCGTTGCTGAAGCATCGAGCCGCGATGACGTCTATAATTTGATCTTGGCCAACCAAATCAAAAAGGTTAAGGCCATCTTGCGCGGTGGCGCGACGCGGCAGGAATCCTCTCGCCTCGCCCTCGAATTCTTGAAGCGGTCCGGCACTCCCGCCGATGCGCTGGTGATGATCGCCGATGGCGACCGACCCTGCGTCGACCCAGACATCGTCCACAAGAGTTTCCTCGCCGCGGAAGAATATGGGGCTTCGGTCGTGGCCATCCCGGCGACCGACTCCATCCTCACTTCAAAAAAGGGCGTCAAAGTCGATTCCTATCTCGATCGCAGCACGGTCTACTTCGTCCAAACGCCGCAGACCTTCAATTTTGCCGCGATCCTTAACGCCCACATCCGTTTCCGCAAAAAGGAAGTCACCGATGACGCGAGTCTCATCTCCATGGCCAAAAAGCCCATCGCCATCGTTCCCGGAAGCAAAGACAACATCAAAATCACGGTCCCTGAGGACGTGAATACCTATCTGTTATGGAAAGCCAAGAAGAAATAAAAATGCCCAAAGTCGGAGACATCGCCGTCGGTACGGTAGTCAAAGTCTTCCAATCCTACGCCATCATGCTTTTTGATGACGGCTGGACGGGGCTTTTGCATATCTCCGAGCTTTCCCATTCTTACATCCGCCACTTCACTTCATTCGTCACCATCGGCTCGCTTTATTCCGTCAAGGTGATCAGCGTCGATGAGCCCAGTGGCAAAATCCACGTCTCGCTGAAGCAGATGAACGCCAGCGAAAGACGTCGTTCCTTCTCGCATCAGCCCATTGAGGAGAGCGAGATTTCCTTCACTGCATTGCGGGACCATTTGCCCCGCTGGATCGAGCAACAGAATAAGGAGTAAACCAATGATTACTGTTAAAAACGACCACGTACTAAGAACGGTAGACTTTGCTTCCTACAAAGACAAAATCGCCAAAGTGCACGCCCTTATCGAAGAGCGTAACGGCCCAGGAGGCGACTACCTCGGCTGGGCGCATTATCCCGAAACCTATGACCGCGAGGAACTTTCCCGCATTTTAGCCGCCGCGAAAGAGATCCGCGAAAACTACGAAGTGCTTCTCGTCTGCGGCATCGGTGGTTCCTACCTTGGCGCTCGCGCCGCCATCGAAGCCATCAACGGCCTTTATGGTAAGAACAAAGTCGAGATCATCTTCTTCGGCCAAACGCTTTCTCCGACCTACGTGAAGCAGGTCCTCGATTACCTCGAGAACAAGACTTTCGCGATCAATGTCATCTCCAAATCGGGCACCACGACCGAAACCGCGGTCGCCTTCCGTCTCGCCCGTGACCTCCTCATCCGCAAAGTCGGTGCCGAAAAAGCCGCGAAAGCCATCTTTGCCACCACCGACAAAGAGAAAGGCGCCTTGCTCCAGCTCTGTAAGAAATATGGCTACGAGCGTTTCGTGCTCCCAAGCGACATCGGCGGACGTTATAGCGTCTACACGGCCGTTGGCCTTCTCCCGATGGCGGTCGCAGGCATCGACGTGGAAGCCTTCCTCCGCGGCGCGAAGAAGGGTCTAGAGTTCTATGGCAAAGCCGAGAATAACCCCGCCTATGAATATGGCATCCTCCGTCATGAACTATATAAGGCCGGCTATCCAGTCGAAATGCTTGTGACCTATGAGCCTTCCCTCGTCCAACTTGGCGAATGGTGGAAGCAGCTCTTTGGCGAATCCGAAGGCAAAGACCACACCGGTCTACTCCCCGACTCCGCCACCTTCACCACCGACCTCCACTCCTTGGGCCAGTTCATTCAAGAGGGATCCCCGGTTCTCTTTGAGACTATTTTGGAAATCGCCAAACCAGCAGTCGACGTCATCGTTCCCCACGACGAAGATGACCTCGATGGCCTGAACTATCTTGAAGGCAAAGGACTTGACTATGTCAATTCCAAAGCCCGCGAAGGCACCATCGCGGCCCACGTGGATACCGGCAAAGTCCCCAATATCATCCTCACTCTCGATAAGATGGATGCGGAAGGACTTGGCGAACTCATGTATTTCTTTATGAGAGCCTGCGCCTGCGCGTGCTACCTCAATGAAGTCAATCCCTTCAACCAGCCGGGCGTCGAAGTTTACAAGAAGAACATGTTCGCGCTTCTTGGCAAGCCGGGATACACGAAATAAAGCCGATTAACTCCGCTTTTTATGGGCGTTTACCGCGCCCATTTTTTTATCGAAAAAATACGTTGACCCTCTTGGGGCTCGATGGTATATTTTATGGGCGCGTTCTTGGCGCCCCGCGGATGCTTAGCTCAGCGGGAGAGCATCGCCCTTACAAGGCGGGGGTCGTAGGTTCGAAACCTACAGCATCCACCATATCTGTTTGGGCAACAAGACGTGCGAAGAGTGTAGTGGTACTGGGCGAATAGCGAAGTGGCCAAACGCGGTTGACTGTAAATCAATTCCTTCGGGTTCGGTGGTTCAAATCCATCTTCGCCCACCACTCTTATTCTTAAACAGCTTGGGATGTAGCCAAGCGGTAAGGCATCAGACTTTGACTCTGACATTCGCTGGTTCGATCCCAGCCATCCCAGCCATTTATTAATGGCGAACCTCCTCCGCTAGCTCAGTGGTAGAGCACTTGACTTTTAATCAAGGGGTCCTGAGTTCGAGTCTCAGGCGGGGGACCAACAACGTGATGAACCGGGTTATCCCGGCTTTTTCTTACCTTGTTCTACTGCTCTAGAGGCGCAACTTTTAGCACTCTATACTTGAAAGTGCCAACGGTTTGTACGAAGATAGTAAAGCCTGAAAAGGAGTAGACTATGAAAACCGAAAAGAAATTTGAAACCGAATCGCAGCAACTGCTCGATTTGATGATTAACTCCATCTACAGCGAGAAGGAGATCTTCTTGCGCGAACTTCTCTCTAACGCGAGCGACGCCATCGACAAATATCGTTACCTCTCGTTGACAGAATCCGAGAAATATCCCGCAAAAACCCACTCAATTCGCATTGATGTAGATAAGAAAGCCCGCACGATCGCCATCACGGATAACGGCATCGGCATGAGCCTTGAAGACATGGAAAAGAACCTGGGAACCATCGCTCGCTCGGGCTCGAAAGAATTCATGTCCAAGCTTGAAGATGCCAAAGAAGACATGTCCATCATCGGCCAATTCGGCGTTGGCTTCTATAGTGCGTTCATGGTGGGCGATTCCGTGGAAGTCCTCTCGAAGCCTCTTGGCGGCGAAGCCCACCGCTTCTATAGCGAAGGCAAATCCACCTACACCGTGGAAGATGCGGACTTCGATGGGGATTCCGGCACCAAAGTCATCGTCCATCTCAAGCCCGATACCGATGACATCAAATACAGCGACTACCTCGAGACCTACCGCATCGAAGGTTTGGTCAAGAAATATAGCGACTATATCCGTTACCCCATCAAGATGCTCGTCTCCGTCTCCAAGCAAGACCTCGACGACGAAGATAAGCCCATCGATGGCAAATACCACGACGAGATTGAGGACAAGACCCTCAACTCCATGGTCCCGTTATGGAAGAAGTCCGTCAACGACGTGAAGCCCGAGGACCTCAACGAGTTCTATAAGAGCAAATTCAGCGACTATGAGGACCCCTTGTTCGCCCTCAATGTCCACGCGGAAGGCCTTTACACCTACGAGTCCTTGCTCTTCATCCCAAGCCACGTCCCCTACAACTTCTACAGCGAGACGTATGAGTCTGGCCTTAGCCTCTATAGCCGCGGCATCTTCATCCAGGACAACTACAAAGACCTCATCCCGAATTACCTCCGCTTCGTCAAAGGCCTCGTCGACTCCGACGACTTCCCCTTAAACGTCTCCCGCGAGATGCTTCAGAAGACCCCAGAGATGGCCAAGATCTCAAAGAACATCGAGAACAAGATCCTCGCTGAACTCAAGAAGACCAAAAAGAACGATGAGGAAAAGTACCTCAAATTCTTCGATATGTTCGGCGAGCACCTCAAATATGGCATCTATTCAAGCTATGGCATGAAGAAAGATGACCTGCAGGACCTCCTCTTGTTCCACCATCTTAACGACGACAAGCTCATCTCCCTCGAAGACTACGTTAACGGCATGGACAAGAAGCAAAAAGACATCTACTTCGCCTCGGGCAAAACCCTCGCCGAGATCCGTGCCTTGCCGCAGCTAGAGCAAAAGAAGAAAGATGGCATCGACGTCTTATTGCTCGATAAGAACATCGACGAATTCTGCATCATGGCGATGGTCAACTACAAAGAGAAGACCTTCAAAGACGTCTCTAGCGAAAAAGAAGAGCTCTCCAAGGAGAAGAAGAAAGAGCTCGACCAGCTCACCACCGACAACAAGCGCATCCTCGATAACCTCAAGGAAGGCCTGAACCAGAAGGTCGATGACGTCGTCTTCTCCGCCAAGCTCGTCGATTCCCCCGTCTGCATCACCACGAAAGACGGTCTCTCCATGAATGCGGAACGCGTCTTAAATGAAGAACCCGGGCAGCACGATGATTCCATCAAGTCGAGCAAAGTCCTCGAAATCAACCCCGAGCACGCCTTGTTCAAAGCGTTGCAAAACGTCTCTAGCGACGAAGAACTCCGCGGCTATGGCAGCCTCCTCTACGATGAGGCGATGCTGCTTCAAGGATATGACATCGAAGATAAGGCTGGATTTGTATCGAAGCTCAATGAGCTACTGATCAAAGCCGTTAACGCCTAACTCAATCGCCTCCCCAAAATGGAGTAGTCCACAAAAAGTAGACAATCCATAAAAAGCCTCAATACCCCATGTCAGCCCTGTACTGACGTGGGGTTTTCCTACACTTAGAGCCGAGGAAATAGTTTCCCTCCTATGAACAATCCGTATTAAGGGTAATATCCCTCTCGGATTCCCGGAGAGAGGCCATGGCCTCGGCTTTCCCTTTATAGGCATATAGGGGGAATGGCGGATCAGCGCGATGGGGTTTTCGAGCCATCAGTTCGTCATACAAAATGCGCGGTCCGCGCCTTTGGAGGAGTGCGTTTAACCCTAATGCGAAACATTCTGTTATCGCGCGTATATCTCAGGAAAAAGCGACGCCAACGGACGAACGCGGATCACGGGAACGATCCAAATGCCGGAAAGGAAGGTCTATTGACATGATAGACAAGGAAGCGCCCATACTGGCGTTCGACGTGTCGAAGGGAAGCAGCCATTGCCAAGGCTACCTCTCGTTCGGCAAGACGTCATCCAAGCCGATTAAGGTGGCGCACAGCAGAAGCGGCATGGCGGCCGCGGAGGAGATCTCCGAAACGCTTGAGCGCAAGGCTGGAACGAAGCCAAAGGTGGTCATGGAGTCCACCGGCGTCTATTCCAAGCCCGTGATCAGATGGGCGGGGCTGAATGGCCTGGAGGTCTACCTCGTATCGCCCCTGGAATCGGCGAAGGTGAGGAAGAGCAGGCTCAGGCCGACGAAGACGGACGCGCTCGACTGCGGCGTCATAGCGGAGGTCGCCTATACGAGGGACGTGAGAAAGTTCACCGCCGCATCATCCCTATATTCCCAGCTCTATTCGCTCTCCAGGAGGAGGGCGGCGATCGTCGACAGGCTCGTCGCGTCGAAGAACCAATACAGGACAAGCCTCGATGCCGTCTGGCCCTTGCTCGACGAATCCTGCGATCCGTTCAGCGGATACGCGATGTGGGCCGTTGGAAAATACAGGCATCCGGAAGCGCTCGCGAAGGCGAAGGAGGAATCGATCGTGAGCGGGCTCGAGAGGGCCAAGGTCAGGACGGGCGCGATATCCAAAGCGGCGATAGCGTCGAAGCTGTCAGCTTACGCGAAGGACGCCATGAGCGGCTGCCCGGCCGGCGGCGGCGAGGTCGATTCGCTGATCTCCGCCCTCGACGACGTGATCAGGGACATGAGAGCCTTGGACGAAATAACCGTCCGATTGGTCAGCCTCGCCAAGGAGCTGCCCCACTTCGCCCTGATCGCCTCGATCGACAGCGTGGGCGAGCCATTGGCGGCACTGCTATGCGCCGAGATCGGAGATCCCTCCAGATTCAAAAGCCGAAACGGAATCGTCGCGTACGCCGGGCTCGATCCGACGATCCTCCAATCGGGCAAAAACGACGGCCTGCACTATTCCATAACGCGGAAAGGCAACGCGTTCCTCAGGAAATACCTCTACCTCGCCGTCGGGAACATGGCCATGCACAAGGCGGACAACGCGATCACGAGGTT
>JAFVCC010000046.1 GCA_017479485.1 Bacilli bacterium | reverse complement strand
TCACTGACCCAGATGGGTACGGTCTTGCCCTGCAGATTCAGCGTGGTGTATTGCTCGCCGCATCCATAGATTTTCTCCCCTTCGAACGTTTTGAAGCGGATGGCAAAGCGGTTATAGCTATAGTCCACGTGGAAATGGAGTTTGAGACAAGGTTCGTAGGTGGCAATGATCTCCGCCATGACTTTGCCATCGCTGAAGAGATAGCGGTCTCCTTCGCGATGGGTGAAGGTAAGCTTATGATGGTCGTACTTACGGTCACGAGTCTTGAACGAGCCGCGGTTCATCTTGTAACTCGCCCTGCCTTTCGAGACGATGAGGTAACACTCTCCATTCGAGAGCTGGTCGATAAAATAACGCGCAAGCGCTTCGCGGTCCATGCGTTACTCCTTTCGGTTTAGTTATGCGATGAAAGTATACGCTTTTTGCCTAACAGAAAGAAGATGACACCCTTCTGCGCAAGACAATAACGCGCCAAGTGTACATATATTGAGCGTGATGAGTGGGAAAAAGCGCGGTTTATCTTTGCAAAAGCCCCATGATTTCATTACACTGAATCTAAATTTAAAGCGCAGTGACAAGGAATGCTTCTTTGTTTCGGCGCGAACAAGGAGTCTTCAATGGAAGAACTAGACCAAAAGCCATCTTCGGGTGGTAAGATGGGCGCCGTCGCCCAAACTTCCGGTCTAAAGGGAAAGGATTATATCGGCTACGCCCTGGGCGATTTTGCTGGATGCCTTTGCTTTTCGACCATCACGACGTTGTTGCAGAAGTACTACACCGACGTCTTAGGCCTCACGCCTCTATTTATCATGATCATGTTCATCGTGGCCCGTGTCTGGGATGCGATCAACGACCCGATCATGGGGCGCATCGTCGACCTTCGTAAGCCCGATAAGCGCGGCAGGTACCGCATTTGGATGAAGTGGGTGGCCATCCCCTTAGCCCTCGCGACCATCCTGGTCTTCCTCCCTGGCCCGAACATCGTGAATTTCCTCGGTGGCCCAGGCGGAGTTGGCATCATGGTTTATGCGACCATCACCTACATCCTCTTTGGCATGGTCTACACCGTCCACCAGATTCCCTATGGATCCCTCGCTTCCGTCGTCACCACCGACGATAAGGAACGTAACAAACTCTCCGTCTTCCGCTCCGTCGGCGCGGCGTTAGGCTCCGTCCCTGTCTTAATCATCACCTTCATTTGGTCGAAGCAAGTCCTCGACTCCGAAGGCAATCCCGTCATGGGCGAAAACGGCAAACCGTTATCGCAGGTCCAACACTGGCCAATCATTATCGGCGTCGCCGTGATCTGCGTCCTCGCCGCCGTGCTTCTTTTCCTCGCCTACCATAACAACAAAGAACGCGTCGTCGCCAAACCTGCTCCGAAGGCGGAAAAAGGCGAGACCGCGCGCATTGTGAAGTCGCTTCTTGGCAACCGCAATTTCATCGCCGTCTGCCTCATCGGCTTATTGCTCCTTGCGGGACAGATGTTCACCCAATCCTTCTACACCTATCTCTTCAACGACCTCTTCAACGCCAACTGGATGAACATGGTCTCCATGGTTTGCACCTATGCCCCGATGGCGGTCCTCATGCTCTTCGCGGGCAAGATCGTCCGCAAGTTCGGCAAAAAGAACTTCTGCGCGATCGGCGGTATCATCGCTGGCGTCGCCAACCTTGCCCTCGTCTTCTTGAAAGGACCCGTCGAGGCCGTCCCCGCGTTATTCCTCGTCTTCTGCTTCATCTCTGGCTGTGGCCTCTCCGTCTTGACCCTTGAGATTTGGGCCCTTGCGACCGACGCGATCGATGACGTCGAAGTCAAAACCGGCAAGCGTAATGACGGTACTGCCTACTCCGTCTTTATGTTCTTCCGCAAACTTGGCCAAGTCGTCGCGGCCATCGCCGTCAACGGTGCCCTCATTGGCATGCACTACAAAGCCGGCCCGGGTCAAATTCAAGAAATGTCGACCCTTAACGTCATGTATTACATGGCCACGATTATCCCTGCCGTCATGTTCGGCGCGATGGGCGTGGTTGCCCTCGTCGTCTATGGCTTAGGCAAGAAGAAGACCGAAGAACTTCAGGTTGCTAAAGCCAAACTCCTGGAAGAAAAAGCTGCTAAAGGTGAGATCGACGTCGGCGAAAACGCGACCCAAGATTAACCCTAAAACAAAAAACATCCCCGATCCGCATAGGAATTCGGGGATTTTTTTATCCAAGAAGTGCGCTATCAGGAAGCGCTGCGGAGAAGCGTTCGATGAGGTCCTTGGTTTTTAAGGCCGCCTTTTCTTCGCCCGAGCATTCATAGACGATCTTGCCGTTATCCATCATGATGAGACGGTTGCCATAACGGATGGCGTCTTTCATGTTGTGGGTGATCATGAGGGTGGGGACCTTGGTTTCTTGAACGATCTTTTCGGTGAGCTCCATGACTTTCTTCGCGGTGCTTGGGTCAAGCGCGGCCGTATGCTCATCGAGAAGCAGTACTTCCGGCCGCTTTAACGTGGCCATAAGAAGGGTGACGGATTGACGCTGCCCGCCCGAGAAGGTGCCCATCGGAGCGTAGAGGCGTTCCTCTAAGCCAAGGCCAAGCGGGGCAAGGAGGGCTTCGAAACGCTCCTTGGAGTCACGGGTGAGCGCCCAGCGGAAGGGGGATTGCTTCTGGCCGCGACGGCTTGCGATCGAAAGATTCTCGAACAAGGAGATGTCTGCGATCGTGCCCACCATGGGATCTTGGAAGACGCGGCTGACGTATTTGGCGCGGCGGTCCACCTTGAGATGGCTGATATCTTTGCCGTTAAGCAAGATTTCGCCTTGGTCGGGGAGGTGGGTGCCCGCGATGAGGTTGAGGAGGGTGGTCTTACCGGCGCCGTTGCTGCCGATGACGGAGACGAAGTCGCCTTCTTTTAAGGTTAAGTCGACGCCACGGAGGACATATTTGTCATTCTCGGGGTTATCGTCGAGATGGAAGGTTTTGTGGAGGTTACGTAGTTCTAGCATACGGTTCGTTCTCCTAAGCAGTGCCGGACTACCGAAACGCGTAAATCCGATAGGGGATCCCCTTCCTTTTTGCTCTTAGAGGAAGAATTGGCTTGGGGTTTGCGGGGGAATTTCTTCTTAATGAAGGCAATGAGCAATTGCAAGGCGATGATCACCACAAGCAGCAACGCCTTATAGATGGAGAGCATATAGCCTTTATCATCAAGCAACATCAAGGCCTGAATGATGTACCAATAGGCGAGGGAGCCAACGAGAGCGGAGAGCATGCTGCGCTTGAAGCTTTTGGTCCCGACGATCATCTCGCCCAAGAAGAGGGAAGAAAGCGCGATGACGATCATCCCTTGCCCATCGGTGGGCAAGCCCATGCCATTATGCTGGCCATAGAGGGAACCCGAGAGGCCGATGAGCGCCCCCGAAATCGCGAGGGCGATGATGGACATCTTATGGACGGAGATGCCATTGGCTAAGGACATCGCTTGGTTTTTGCCCGCCGCGCGGATGGACATGCCGAGCTCCGTTCCAAAGAAGAAATAGAGGGTGAACCATACCGCGAGTAGCAGCACGAGGGCTACCAGGATATAGGAGAGGTAAGAGGCATAGAAATTCCAGATGCGGTCGGTAGAACCACTCGAAAGGAGGTTCTTGAGCCAATTGAAGGCGGTGAGGTGGTCGGAAGGGCTGAAGGAGGCTTGCCCAGCCTTCAGGGAATTGATCATGATGGCGATGCCGAAGGTGAGGGCCATCACGATGATTCCCGATAGTAGGGGTGGCGTCTTCAAATAGATGGTGAGCAAAGCGTTAAGCACGCCGCATATTGCTCCGATGCCCATGCAGATGAGCAAGGTGAGCCATGGATTGACGTCCGCGCCGATTAAGACCGCGGTGAGCATGGTCACCATCGGGAGGATGCCTTCTACGGATAGATCCGCGATATTCAAGACACGGAAGGAGAGGAAGACACCGATGACCATGACGCCCAAAATCAACCCGTTGACGAGCGGGTTGATGGCGAAATTGCGTAGCGTCGTTATCGTGTCGAGGATGATCATATGATCTTCGCCCCTTCAATCGCGAGGACTTCCGCGGGGATGGTTTGGCCGAGGCTTTCGGCGAGGGTCTTGTTGATGACGATGGAAGAAGCGTCGCAACGCTCGACCGGAATTTGACCGACGGTCTTGCTCTTTTTGAGCAGATCCACCGCCATGTTGCCCGCTTGGACGCCGCACTGGTAGTAATCCACACCCATCGCGAACGTGCAGGCATCGGCTAAGCCAGTGTCGCTGCCGACGATGAGAAGCTTATCGGTACGGGCTTCGTTGGCGGCTTTGACTTGGGCGATAGCGTTGGCGATCGTGTCGTCGGTGGGGAGGAAGATCGCGTCGACGCTCGAATCGATCGCGGCGAGGGCGGAACCGATTTCGGAAGCGCTAGTGATGGCTTTGCGGTCGAAGGAGATATCGTGCTCCCTCATCCACGCTTCGGCGATTTCCACTTGGTAGACGGAATTGACCTCGGTCGAGGTGAATAGGCTCACAACCTTGTCCATGTCCGGGAATTTCGAGAGGATGTCGAGTTCTTGGTCGATGGGGCCGATATCGAGGACGCCGGTGCAGTTGGTGGGCTTCTTCTCATCCTTCACCAGGTTCGCGCCTACGGCATTGGTGACGGCAGAGAAGAGAATCGGGGCAGGGGAAGCGATGGATTCCGCGGCGTTTTTTAAAGCGGAAGCGCTTGGGGTAGCGATGCCATAGAGCAAGTCGCTGGTGCTCGCCAATGTGCCGGCCATGGACGTGTTATCGGCGCTAGAAGCCATCGCGTTTTTCACATCGATTTCGAAGCTTCCTGCTAGATCGGATTTGTTGAGCGTATCAACGAAACCTTGCTTCGCTTTCTCCAAAGCCTCAAAGCTTCCGAATTGGAGCACGCCGATTTTGGTTTTTCCTCCACCGGAAGAAATGCAGCTTGTTAAAGCCCCTAAAGCTAAGGCAAGGGTCGACATCAACATCATTTTGGCTTTCATAATGGGTACCTCCTACAGAAATAAAGCCTTCGGAACAATACATCCGAAGGCATAACGTTGCTTACCACACGGATGTCTTGTTCCCATCCGTGCTATCGCGACGAAAAGG
>JAFVCC010000045.1 GCA_017479485.1 Bacilli bacterium | reverse complement strand
GCCTTCCCTCGAGGGTCGTTGGCAGGTTTTGAGATTGGCTAAACGCTGTTTGTCCAATTCGATCTTGCGAATATACAACGAAAAACTGGCGAATCGTTTTCAGGTTAGAAATGGAGTATCCTTTGCCAAATTCTTTCGTCAGTGCACTAGATAATTGCTTTATGATCTTTTTTCCATATTCGGCTCTGTTCAGCCCCAAAAGAAACCGTGTCATGCGCTTCTCCAAGGCATCTTCTAATTCATATTCATTGTGCTCTTCGGCTAGTTGGACGAATCCAAAATCATAGTTACCCTTAAGCAGAGGTCTTGGGCTAATTTGCCTTGGGCATCTGGCAGCGTTTCCGTGAAATTGGTTACGGCGGCTCCGGCGGTATGGTAGAGATCGGCGCGGATGCAGTTTTCAAGCGCGCTTCGACTCAGGTTATCGGCGATTGTCTTTTTGATATAGAAAAGTGCTTCTTCGACTGTCTCGCATTTTTGAATAATGAGCACATGGTGCATCCAAGGAACTAAGCCGAAAAAAGGAGGGAATTGTATTTCTGAATCAACTTGCTTCAGTTTTTGCCCTTCTAATTGTGAACCAGTTTGGTTCAGCTTTCTTTCACCGCTTTTGAACCGGGGCATCAGGCAATTCTCCAGCAGCTTGCTGGACTTTTTCAAAACGGCCGTAAGTAACGTAGAAAAGAAACCTTTTTTCATATAGGAAAGATTGGCGGTGCTGAATCCCTTCAACGCCGGGAATTCCGCTTGCAAATCGAGAGCGACCTGTTCTACGACGCCTTTCCCCCATTTTTCTTCCGCGCGCAATAAAACCAAGTCGCGCCCTAGGCACCAATTGAAATAGAGCTGCTCGGAATTGACTCGTATCGCGGCTTTGATTTGAGCGTTGCGATACCGCTTTTTGATATCCATGCTCATTCTCCTTTCTCGCCAATGGGCTTGATTCGGACCCATTGGGTCAAGTCATGTCCCGTATCGTAGGCGCGGTAATAGGGGTCTTCTTTCCTCTCTTCGTAACGGAACCTCTTTAGGCGGAGGTTGCGGGTGACGTAGAAATCTGCGTACTCGATCGCCCTCTCTTTTTCGACGAAGGTGCCGAGGATACGATCGCCGTGATAGACCGCGTAGTGGGCGACGCCGCCTCCCCATCTAGCGTGATAACGGGGCGTTTTTACTTCGGGAAAGGGACGGCATTCGACATCGTTTCCGTCGTCGTACATGTCGCCGTTGTTGTATTGGTCATAGGTCAGGTTGATCTGCGCTTTGATTCGCTCGAGGTTTAATCCCGGGGAATACTTCTCCAAGGCGAGGATGACGTCCACGAGGCTCGTCCGCCACGTATGAACTTCCCAGTCCTTTTCGTTCTTGGGGCTTTGATCTTTGTTTTTGGGGTGCGTGTCATCGTAAGAGAGGTAGATGCGCGAGTCTTTGTTGATATGGTTGTCGAAAGGAGATCCTTCATAGGCGACGTCTTTGACACCGGACATGTCATAGAACCAGTAACGGTAGGAATAATTACTGAGGAACCACTCGGGCAAATCTGCGACGGTAAGGCGCGTCTTCCGTCCCGTATTCCAATGGCGGAGATAGGGGGATGCCGCGTCGTCTTCCAAGGTCAGTAAATGCTGCTTGATTGGGCGCTTCCCCGTCTTCATGGCAGGGATTTCCAAGATGTCGTTATAGAAACAACGGAAGTTCTCGTGTGTTTTGTCTTCGTGGTAATGGCCGAAATACCAATAGACAAAAGAGCATTCGCTTCGGATGTATTCGAGCTTGTCCGTATCGTTATCCCAAGAATAGCCAAACATCTCCCTGACGATGCGAGTTGGGGCGCAGTGGGTGAGGACGTAGTCGACCTTTCCGCCTTCCATGGTGAGGTTATCCAAGGCGCGCTGGACGTCCTCTTCGGCGATGTGTTCCTCAGGCCACCAGGTTAGCCCTGGGGTCCGATAAGCCTTGTCGATGGATGTTGCCCCGCCGAGGCAAAGGAAAGAAAGGCCGTTGATATGGAGGATTTCCCCGCGCAGGACGTGATAGACCTTTCGTCCAAGATAGTGGACCTTGGCCCCGAATCGCTCGACAACGGGGAATTGGTTTAGAAGAGGGAAGTTCTCATGGTTCCCGTCGATGAAAAGGACGGTAGGGCGAAGCAAACCATATTGGGCGATATAGCAGTCTTGCTCGCTCCAGACGATCCCGGCGTCGCCAAGGATGATAAGAACGTCGCTTTCGGATGCGTAGCGATGCTTGAAATAGTCCTTTATCTTTTGGAAATCGATGAGCCCGTGGGTATCTC
>JAFVCC010000009.1 GCA_017479485.1 Bacilli bacterium | reverse complement strand
CTGCCCCACCAATTGGGATAGCAAAGATAGATGGTGTCATATTCCGCGACCGAAGGAAGCGGATTCTTGAATTCGGGACGAGCTTGGGCACGCAACTCCGCCATGGCCTCTTCGGTGCACTTCATATAATCTTTCGAATAATCACGGACGGGCTCGATTTCAAAGATATCCCCACCCACATTGGCAGCAATGACTTTAGCGATATGTTCCGCATTGCCTTCTTTGATGTTGCCGACGGCATAGTTTTCGCCGCGGCGGGAGAAATAGACGACTAATGTTTTCATTCATTCTCTTCCTTTCGTCAAAATAGTAATTGAGATTGTTCAAAATGTTTAATTGATATATGTTATTTTCAATCGAAGAATTTAATTATGACAACGAAGCAAATTGAAATGATCCTGAAGGTCAGCGAGACGCTAAATTTCACTAAAGCGGCCGAGGCTATGTTCTTAACTCAGCCCACCTTAACCTATCAAATACAAATGGCCGAAGAGGAGCTCCGCTTCAAAATATTTGACCGTTCTCAAAAAAGCGTTGCTTTGACTCCCTCGGGTAAGACCTTTGTAGAGTCCCTGCGCCCGATTTTAAATTCCTATCGGATTGCGGTAGAACAAGCCCAAAACTATTCCGAACGTTTTAATGAGGACATCGTCATCTCGCTCCCCTACCGAAGCGCGATCCATTTGTTGCCCCAGGCGATGAGGGAAATGGCCCAAAGCCATCCAGAGGTCCTCATTACCCCCAAATTTGGTTGGAACAACCGCCTCAATGAGTTTCTCCAAGGTACCGTAGATATCCTTTTCGATGACTTTGATACATTAAAGAATCTTAAAGACGTGCGCGCGATTCCTTTTTACCAAAGCCGCATTTATTTAGTCTGTAACCGCGACGACCCTCTCGCGGAAAAAAGCTTGATTCACGCCTCTGACCTCATCGGCAGGACTTTAATGGTAGGCGGTGGCTCACAACGTCAACTACGGGAAGTCCAAACGCGCGTCTTAAACGAAACGCGCATTCCCTTCATCAACAGCGAAGACCATGACACTACGTTAACCAACATCGCCGCCGGCAAGGCCATCGTCCTTGCCCCAGGTTTTCTCCATGACCGGAACGACGGCTTTGCATGGGTACCGTTTGAATGCCATGAAACCATATCTTGCTGCCTTGGCGTGAAAGTGAACGATAAAAGGCCTTCGCTCAAGGCCTTCATCGATATTTTGCTTCACCTGTACGAAGAGGTGAATATCAGTACGCTTTAGGACCTACCGTCCGTTGATGATTCTACAAAATAGAAAAGACACGGGTTTTGTGTAGGAAAACACTATATTTTAGATAAAATGAACCGCCGCGAGCGCCCGAATAGCCAGCGAGGATCTAGCGACGATTAAAGCGAATAAAAAGCGCAGGCCATATTTCAAGCACCTGCGCCTTGACGCTTCAACAATGTTTGCGGATGAATGCCTCAATGTCCCCAAAGGGAATCTTATCGTGGTTTTCGCCCCCGTCATATAAGTCGCAGTGCGTCGCATCCTTGACGAGGAGGAACTCTTTGTTTTCGCCTTTAAGCAATTTGAAGGCGTCTTGTCCGAAATAAAGTGAGTGCGCTTTTTCGCCATGGACAATAAGGACGGCGTTACGGATCTCCGATGCATAGGTCAATAGACGAGTGTTGAGCAACGACGTACCCGCGGTAACGTTCCATCCGCCGTTGCTATTGAGAGAACGGGGATGGTATCCGCGAGGAGTCTTATAGTAGTCAAAGTATTGCTTTACAAAATCCGGCATTCCCGAGGGATCATCCACGACGCCTCCGCCGAGTTGGTAGGTGCCGTTTTTGAAATCGATGGTCCGTTGTTTGCTTAAGGCAAGACGCTGCTGATAACGGGCCTCTTCATTGTCCGCCGAATCAAAGTAGCCATTACCGGTGACGCGTGACATATCGTACATCGTAATCGCTACGGTCGCCTTGATGCGGGTATCGATACAGGCCGTCTGTAAGGCCATTCCACCCCAGCCACATATGCCGATGATGGAGATTTTGTCAGGGTCTGCGATATCTAGGTTGGATAAGAAGTCCACCGCAGACTGAAAGTCTTCCACGTTGATATCGGGTGAATTCATATAGCGTGGCTCTCCACCGCTTTCACCGGTGAAGGAAGGGTCGAACGCCAAAGCAAGGAAGCCCCGTTTTGCCATCTCTTGCGCATAGAGTCCACTGCTTTGCTCCTTCACGGCGCCAAAAGGACCACTGATCGCAATCGAGGGGAACGTGCCCGAGGCTTTAGGCCAAAAGAGGTCGGCGGCAAGTTCGATGCCGAAGTGGTTTTTGAACGTAACTTTCTTATGGTTTACGGATTCGTCACGGGGAAATACTTTATCCCACGTCTCAATCAAGTTTAGCATCAGATGTTCCTCCCAAGTTCATAAGCTTCGTGAAGCTTTGGGCTTCCCTCGATTTCTTTTGGGCCACCGACGTCGCCCACGAATAAGGTGCCTTTGAGTTCCGCTTTATCGAAACAATCGATCCAGCCTTGCAAGCCATTAATCGCCTTTTTGGGGACATATTCCTCGTTTTCAGCCGCCACGGCGAGGAAGTAAATTTCGCGGAAGCGATAATCGCGGGAATAGAGCGAATTCGCGCGGTCGATCAGCGTCTTCATTTGGCCCGACATCTCGTAGTAATAAATCGGTGTGGCCCAAACGATGACGTCGCTTTCGCACATTTTGTCTGCGATGGCTATTGCGTCGTCATTGATAACGCATTTGCCAAGTTTTTGACAGGCGAGACATCCTTTACAAAAGGCGATCTGTTGGTCCTTCAACGAGAGGAATTCCACTTGATGGCCTGCCTCAATCGCTCCTTTTTCTACTTCTTTAGCTCAGAGCTCTGAATTGCTTCCAGCGCGTAAGCTGGTTGAGATAATCAATACTTTTTTCATGGTTTACTCCTTATAGAATCGATAACGTGACGCTTGGCTTATCCAGCAAATCGCGTAGCTCGCTTTGCGACAAATCAATGTGCCCGAGTTTCGTGTATCTCCATGTATTCGAGCCGAAGAAAGCGACGATTTGGTTTGAAGCATAAAGGACAATGTCCCCTGGCGAAGTGGTGATCTGCACATCGTTGCTGATAATGGATTGCCCTAAAGGGCCCACTTGTTCGAATCCGCCATAGCGTTCTGCCTCGATGTTTAATGGCTTAATGCCGCTTAAGGCTTCTACCGAGGCATTATTCTCCCAAGTGACCGGCACTTCGCGTTCGTTGACTTTAAGTTTCATCGTGTTCTCCTTGAAATACTGGTCGAGCCAGTTTCCTACTTCTTCTTTCGTCGCGTTACTTCCAAAACGTTTTCCATCAAGCCACGTAGCATTTGGCGCGGATTTGGCGAGGTTTTCCGCGCTACTGCCAACAGGCGAGCTGCCCGAGGTGCAAAAGGGGAGGATGGTTTTGCCCGAGAAGTCATATGACTCCATGAAGGTGTATAGAATCTTTGGGGCATCACCGAACCAAATGGGGTAACCAAGGACGATGGTGTCGTATTGCTTTAGGTCCACCGTATAAGCAATCTCGGGTCGGGCGGAACTATCGTCTTGTTCCCGTTTGGCGCGACAATCGGTGCGGTAATTGATATCTTCTTCGGTATAGGCTTCTTTAGGGACGATCTCAAAGATATCGCTGCCAAGGTGTTCTTGGGCATATTCCGCGAGCTTTTTCGTGTTCTTCGTCGCGGAGAAATATGCTACCAAGGTAGAACTATCGCCAGGATCAACCGGCGAAGCGTCCGCGCGAGAAGAGAAACTTGGGATGGCGCTAGAACTCGATGCGCCGCAAGAAGCAAGCAGCAGCATGGGAACAAGGCCTAAAAGTCGTTTTTTCATATGGCTACTTCCGGATGTATTTCTCGTCCCTTTCATCCACGACGAGCTGGTATTTTTCCACTTCCATGTGGAGGTCATATTTTTCCCTTAAGACTCGAATTTCATCCATTAAGGGGAGGCGATGGTGGGCGTCGAGCGCTTCTTGGTTCGTCCAAGAGTCGACGAGCAAAACGCTCTCTTTGTCCTCTTGTGGGAAGAAGTATTCATAACGGAGGTTGCCTTCCTCCTCCCGAATCCGCTCCGCGATCCCGGAAGAAACCATTTCTTCCGCGAACTTACGCGCGTTCCCGTTCGCACCTTTATATCGGAGCAATACCGTTAACATGGTTTTCCTCCTCAGGAAGCGTATCAACCTCTAGTGTCGCTTTAGGATTAGGCCAATCCTTCACCGCTTCTTCCGTCCCTGCCTCGATGGCTTTCTCGTAATATGCCTTCTTAAAATCAATTTGTTTCTTGTAATACACCAGTTCCTGCATTTGCTTTTCGATGCTTTGTTCTTGTTCCAAGATGAGCTGGTAACGCTGCTGCAGCGTCTCGTCCCCTTGAAGCGCCAAGTCGACGTATTCCTTGATTTTCTTGATGGGCATATTGATGTTTTTGAGGCAATTGAGCATACGGAGCCAAGGGAAATCCTGATCCTCAAACACCCGTATCCCATTGACCCGCTTCACCATCGGGAATAAACCTTCCTTATCATAATAACGAATCGTGTAGGGGGTTACGTTCAATAGCTTTGCAACCTCCGATATGGAATAACTCATGATTTACCTCCGAGAATATGTTAAGAGTTAGAGTTAACTCTAAGTCAAGAAGAAATTGAAAATAGCCCAAAGAACGCCTGTTTGGTCGAAAAAAAGATACTGAAGGCGGCTTTTCCGCTTCCTCTTTGCCGCGTGATCAGTTTCGATAGCCATTATTTTTGTGTGGGCGCGCATAGGATATAATGGCCATAACATTGAGGAAAGAAAGACTTCTTTGGCAAATATTGGTCGCGTCGATTCTTTTGGTCGCTTATGGCGGCTTCTTTGTCTTTTATGAATATGGGAAGAACCAGGCCCTCTTCGTTTCCGCCCTGATCGCCTTAGGCGTAGGCTTAACGATGCTGGCCTTATTTCTCATCGGCAAATATCGAGGCAAAAAGAAGGAAAACGATGAGACTCCAGCCGAATCTTCCGAAGCGCCCAAAGAAGAGCCAGTCCCGGATTCAATCCCTGAGCCCACCCCTAAGCCAATCTCATCGCAGGAAGAGCAACCTGAGGAGGAGCGCGTAGACATCGCCCCCGTAGCAAGACACCCAAGGCAAACTGCCTCTAGGCCTCAAGCAGTGCATTACGCTTCGAGCTCAACGGTATATGTCAAGCAGCTTGGTTATGGTCCAGTAATCGAAATTCGTGGCACCCGTGTGCGCGATATGCGCAATAACACCTACTACCGTCTCGAAGGTGGAAACGTCTATGAGGAAGGCCGTGGAATCGTTTACCAAATCTATGGAAACTGCATCAAAAGCATTCACGGTAG